>CAMWLE010000055.1 GCA_947175015.1 uncultured bacterium | reverse complement strand
GCTTCCCTTCCGAGACTGTTTTTCCAGTACCGTCTCTACAGTACTGCGCCCACACATGGAAGAAAATATCATCTGCAAAGTTCGCAGCTGCTATTTCCTTCCGGGCGCTTCCCTTCCGAGACTGTTTTTCCAGTACCGTCTCTACAGTACTGCGCCCACACGCAAAAAGAACTACAACCAGAATGATCTTTTCTGTTTTGCAGTTCTTTCCCTGATTTACATTTTTACCAGCTTCCTTTACCATGCAATCATATACATATTTTGAGAGGCCGGCTTTACTCAGCCAGTGAATCCAGTTTCTCCCGCACCCACCGAAAACGCTCCGTTGCAATATCAGAAGGAAGTGTACAATCTGCCCCGATCATCACACCTCTGACACCTGCTTCCCGCACGATTTTAACTGTTTCCGCCTCAATCTCCTCACGACTCCCAGAATACAATACACCTGTCTTGCGATTATCAAAACCGCCAAGCACACATCTGTCGCCAAAAAAGACCTTGCCCTCGCCAAGAGACATCTGCTCCACATAGACCGCCCAATTTACAGCCGCCGAAGGATAATCCTGCCATACTTCAATACGGTTTTTATCCCCTGCCCATCCACAACAATGCAGAATATTGTTTTTACTCAAAGTATTGGCATATTCCAACACAGACAGCTCCGCCGGACGCACAATTTCCCTGTACTCATCTGCCGTAAACCGAAACTGTTCCGCATTCTGCACACAATAATAAATCCCGTCGCATCCGGCTTCCGTAATCAATAAGCGAATCAACGTCTTAATATCCTGCCCAATGACCTCAAATGCGTGGCAGACTGCTGCTCTGTTTTTCTTCAAATGCCCCATCAATATTTCTTCATTGGTTCCAAAACGCATTAACGACATAGGGCAGAACACATTATAGAAGACACAACATTCCTTTCCCACAGCTTCTACCACTGCTTTAACACGCTCTACCTGGCCGCGGATATAAGCGCTGTTTTCTCCCATGGGCGTCATCCCAAACCAGTCTTCTGCAGAAGCAACCGTCTCTATAAAAGGATTAGGGTAATTAAAATAACCATCACACATCACCTTGATAAAATCCATATCCGCTTCCCTGTAAAGCTTCAAATGTTCTTCCACTGTCTGCTGCCCCAAATCCTCATCCGGTGAAAAATGATACCAGAACCCCATGGGCAGTTTATCCACCGGCTTATTTTGCATTGCATTCAAAACTCGTTCTCTTTTCGTCATATTCTTCCTCTCCCACTTCCAAACATTCTGCCAACAGCGCCAGTGCCTCTGCAAGAGGCACACACAATCACTGAACCACCGCAACCCTGGAAGAATACCTGTACAAAGTGAGTTTGCTCACTTGGCATTCTTCTCGGAAATGCCTTAGATTTTCTTAGCGCTTTAGCGCTATTGTCAGTGTACAAAGGGAGGTTGCCCACCCTCTTACTGACTTGGAAAATCTTCATTTCCTTCACTCTTATCTATCCATCTCCGCAATACGTCCCGTAGACTTATGTTCCTTAATGATACCCTCAATCTCCTTCAAATCTGTACTAAGCAAGTCCCCGGGAATCGTATTCTTCAAAGCGCTGATTGCGTTGCCGTACTCCAACGCCCGCTGATAGTCACCCTCATGGGACAAAAGCCCATACAGAACCCCCGATATATAGGCGTCCCCGCTTCCGATACGATCTACCACCTCAATATCCGCATATGGCGCCTCTTCATAAAAAGTATCATCTTTGGTACTATAAATAATAGACCCAAATGTATGACGTTTGGGACTATGCACCACACGCTGGGTAGAAGCCACAATAGAAATCGGATACTCTCTGGTAAAGCTCTTCATAATATCCTTGGCATCTCCCTCTTTTAAGAACGTCAACCTTGCCGTATCCTCAGAGCAGAAGAAAATATCCACATACGGCAAAATAGATTCAATACATTCCTTTGCCTCCGCTCCTGTCCACAGATTGCCGCGGAAATTCACATCAAAAGAAATCAGAGTTCCCTGCTCTTTGAAACGCTTTATCATGGTGATGGCCGTCTCCCGCACCTGTGGGCTCAACGCCAATGTAATACCGCTGGTATGGAAACAACGCGCCGCACAATACAGACTATCGTCATAATCATCCACGGAAATTTTGTTCAATGATGTATTCTTCCTGTCATAAACAATACGAGGTTTGCGCGGATACGCACCGCTTTCATAATAATATACCCCTAACCTGGCATCCTTGCTCTCATCATAAACCAGATAATCATCACTGACACCGCAGAGACGTACACGGTTCTTAATGTAGATTCCCAGGTCATTGGCCGGAAGCTTTGATATAATGCCGCAGCGCAGCCCTAACATCGCCGCACCGGTGGCAGAATTCAGTTCCGCTCCCCCTGCCTGCTTGCTCAAAGTATCCCCCCTGGTAATACGCTCATTATCAGGCGGCGACAACCTCAGCATAATCTCTCCCAATGATAACAGATCAAATTCTCTTTTCATAAACATACCCTCTCCTGTTCCTTATTTATTGTATCACCCATACATCCACTGACACTGCAGTTTACCCTTTTCTACATTATACCAAACCCCCATACTTTTTTCCAGACAGTTCTTATAATTTCAGCTCTGACGAGCAAATTTTCTTTGTAGCTATTTAAGTTGGAATTTTTAACTCTTTTTCAAGTACCACTTACTCCACTATAAAAAAAGGCAATCGTCTTCCAGCTTGTCTATTCATTTACCTGTTCTTTTGTCACTGCCTCGTAAGGGGCATGTCTACTCGACCAAAAGTAATAAAAAAATATTTATAGAAATATTGCAGGCTTGTATGAAATTTGCTATCCTATCTATAAGTAATATAAATATGAAAAGAGGCGCTGTCTGTAGAATCAACGGTTCGCCTTGGTGAACAGGTGCTCAAGAAAACAAATTATTACTTGGCAGAGTCGCGGTACCATCGGGGTGCTTTTGTTCACACAGTTTTAGGAAGGGTAACATATTATGAAAAAGCGATTTATTCATATCCTGCTTCAGGCGGGAAAGAAAAATGGAGCAGTGGTCTTGGCGTATACTGTTGTCCTGACCATCAGTATGGGAACTGTGCTTGGCTGTTCTGCGGCAAATACGGAACCGCCAAGCATAGTATCTGTACATGTGGGAGAATCTGAGCACTCTGACAGAGATGATGCGGCGCTGGCTGACAGGCAGATAATTTCTGTAGAAAATGAAAATGCGGAAAGCATCACACAGAATACAGATAATGTAAAGGTGCTTGATGAGATCGAGGACGGAGGAATCAAGTATCAGGCAAGGCCGGATGGAATCTACTGTTTGGAAGGGGATAACGAAGAGCGGATTTATGACATTTATGCCGGACCGGATACACAGTTGAGCCTGTTTGAGGGACGATTGTACTTTAAGACTGGCTATCTGCATGAGGAGGGAACGTCGGACTGGCAGGATACAGCGATTCGGTGGATAGACCTGCAGACACTTGAGACCGGCGACCTGCAGATGGTAAGAGAGGGAGGCCTGATCAAATCCTTCTCGATACGCCAGGGAATCATCACGATCAGCTACAAGTATCCGAATCATGTGATAGATTCTTACATGCTTTATGTGAGTGAAGATACTGCATGGAATGGTAAGCAAATTTTAGAACTGTCTGAAGCGGAGAAGCAGCAGTACGGGCAAAGTCTTACCCGGACGGTACTGCAGGAGCAGAATTCTCTCACCAATGTCTCCAACAGAGTGCCAAACCAGAATTTGACTTATCTGGATATGGACGGCGACGGCGTTGCGGAAGAGATCATACTGGAGCCAAGTCGTAATGCCGGAGAGACAGCTCCGGACGAGCCGCTGCGATACTATCGTCTGCGGATAGGGGATGCGGTTCTGAATACCTATGGTTATAACACGGACAATACGCTTTGGGCCTTCAGCCTGGATGGGGAGACCTTGCTTCTGGCGATTTATGAGGATGGTCCCAGTGCGGACCCGCTCTCCCATTTCTATCAATATCAAAACGGACAGATCGTGGAGGTAGGAAGCTTTGAGACAGATATCCTTTCTTGTAGGCTTGAGCAGGGCGGTATATTGAGCGGTGCGGTGTTCCGGGAGATTGCCAACTCGGACTGGATCAGAATCAACTGGTGCATAGGAGAGAACGGAATGCTGGAGGAGGCACCGCAGGAATACTATGAATTTGTTCGTGGAAATTGGGTTGAGCTGCGAGAAGAATTGCCGCTACATTTGGAAGCGGGAAGTGGGGAGGTTTTCAATGTGGCGCCCCAGAAGGTGAAGTTTTTGCAGACCTCTGCGGATTGGAGCTGGCTGCTCCTGGAGACGGAGGACGGACAGCAAGGCTGGGTCCATGTGGTGGATCATCAGGTTGCGGAATTGAATAAGCATGTTTTGGATGTGTTTCAGGGAGGTTATCTGGCGGGCTAGGCGTAATGGCCCGCAGAGCTCATATAAACAAGGCAAAATAACCGTCATTGAGTAAACCATATACAAGCAGCTTTAGATGCCGGGCGCACCTTGCCATGTATAATTTCTACATCTGGACGAAACAGGAAAAATATGGTAAACTGTGAATATTTAAAGTAGGAAACTGTCGAAAGGTTATCCTATATATATCATATTCACCAGGAGGCAGAAAACGTGAAAACGGAAAAAATACCCATGTTAATGGGAGTTGTATTGATTATTTTGTTGGCCTTTCTAATTGTCTGGAAGGCGGATATTATGGGCGTGTCAGGGAGCAGACTGGAACAGGATGCCAGAGATAAGCAGAATGTCCAAAGCAACTGGGAGCTTGTGCAGGCAATCAATGAAGATATTTGTGCCATGCTTTTTTATGATGAGAACAGGCAGGAATATGTATATTCTGTTTATCTAACCAGAGAAGGAATATCATACGGATACTTTTTTGCAGAGGGTGGTTCTGACAGTCATATGACAGAGAAAGTAAAAGGAATTGCCTTTGAAAATAAAGGGATTGTTCTACTGTCTTTGAATCAGGATAATATCTGCAAGGTCGTAACAGGGAGTGACGCTGGTCAGGAGACGATTTTGGTAGAGCCTGCCAAGCCGTTTGCGTTGGTGCTGCCAGTTGACTGTAGTGAAATTGTCATGTATGATGCCCAAGATAATATAGTGACATTATACGATACGGAATAGTGCAAATAAATGTATTTCATTCCATATGAAATAAAAAACTGATAAAATCAGATAAAAACCATATAAAAAATGCCCGCTTCAGCGGGCATTTAAATTAGAATCAGAAAACGATTTCTGATTCATAAGGATAAGGCTTAAAGCAGACCGGCTTTTTTCAGGCGTGCACGCAATTCGCGGCCTATGAATGTAGCAATCACCAACTTCACCAGGTCCAAAGGAATATAGGAGAGAACGCCTGCCGCAAGTGCTTCAGTAAATGTATAGGAACTCTGAAATGCTAACCAGACGGTGCCAAACAGATAACAGACACCGGTGCCGATGAGCATTCCCAAAAAGGAAAGTGTGCAAATCCTAAATGCCGCCAAAGTAACAAATGGCCGATTCAGAAACTATTTCACCCAATGCAGTACATCGAAGAGGTACATCACCTGCTGCTTCCTGAAAATCTGTTGCAGATGACGCACCTCCGTTTACAGAAGAATCAATGATGTATGACCTGACTACTGTACTTCCATGTATTCTTCATAGTCTCTCTCACATGCAAAAAGCATGTATTCTCCATTCACCAGCCCCATGTATCCTTCCGCCGTGTAATATCCTTTCATAAAAATACCTCCTATCCAAATTAAAATCAGTTCTCTGTTTTGAATCTGAATAAAAGGTAACATATTTCAAGAGTAATAAAACTCCCTTAAAACAAACGTTCTGAACAAATGTTCCAAATCAATCGTCTGCGCATATTTTCTGAACCAATCGTCCGAACAAATGGTTCACATCAATATTTATGGCCCTTCCGGAAGGAGAACTGCCATTTCCGTCAACAATTCCTCGGTACTGTCTAAAAGCAGTTCCGCATCCTTCTCCACCAATCCTGTCTTCCTATATTTGTAGGTGAAAAAAGGATTTCCATATGCCGTAAACCCGAGATTTTTCCCATACTTCTTAAGCAGCGGCGGAATCTTGGCCGGTTCCAGTCCTGCATCAGCGCGGAGGTTAAAGGTAATCTTCTCATTTTTCCCCCTGATTTCCGTCATATACAGCCTATGGGCAGCAACACGTATTAATGCGATACGCAGCAGATTGTCCACTGATTTCGGGATTTCCCCAAAGCGATCTAACAGCTCATCCCGCATATCATCTCGTTCTCTCTGGTTCTCAATTCCCGCAATCCGCTTATAAATATCCAGTTTCTGCACCTCATTTACAATGTACGTGGGCGGAATAAAGGCATCCACATCCAAATCAACCAGTGTGGCGAAATCCTCTGCCACCGTAATACCTTTCTCTGCTTTCACCGCCTCATTCAACATTTTACAATACAAATCATAACCCACGGCCTCCATATGGCCATGCTGCCGCACTCCCAGCAGATTCCCCGCGCCTCGAATCTCCAGATCACGCATGGCAATCTTAAACCCGCTCCCCAGATCGGTAAATTCCTTAATGGCCGCCAGCCTCTTTTCCGCCACTTCCTTCAGCATCTTGTCCCGCTTATACATCAGAAACGCATAGGAAGTGCGGTTAGAACGTCCCACACGCCCCCTAAGCTGATAGAGCTGCGAAAGCCCCAGATGATCGGAATCATGAATGATCATAGTATTGACATTGGAGATATCCAGCCCGGTCTCAATAATGGTTGTAGACACCAACACATCAATTTCACCGCCGATGAAATCATACATAATCTTCTCCAATTCATGCTCCTTCATCTGCCCATGTGCATAGGATACCACCGCCTCCGGCACCAATGCGGCCAACTGTGCTGTAATATCCGCAATATTGTTCACCCTGTTATACACATAATAAACCTGTCCGCCTCTCGCCATCTCACGGGAAATAGCTTCCCTCACCAGTTCGTCATTATATTCACACACAAAAGTCTGGATAGGTTGTCTGTCCTCCGGCGCCTCTTCCAATACACTCATATCGCGGATACCAATCAGACTCATATGAAGCGTCCTTGGAATGGGCGTGGCTGTCAGCGTCAGAACATCTATATTTTCTTTCAGCTTTTTAATTTTCTCCTTATGGGCTACGCCAAAACGCTGTTCCTCATCTATGACCAGCAGCCCCAGATCCTTGAATTTCACATCATTTGAAAGCACCCTATGGGTTCCGATGACAATATCTACAAGCCCTTTCTGCAGATCGGTTACGGTCTTTTTGATTTCTCCGGGCGTGCGGAAACGGCTCATCAGATCCACCCGTATGGGGAACTCCTTCATACGCTGTACAAATGTGGTATAATGCTGCTGCGCCAAAATGGTAGTTGGCACCAGATACACCACCTGTTTCCCCTCCTGAACCGCCTTAAATGCCGCCCGGATGGCAATCTCCGTCTTGCCGTAACCCACATCCCCGCAGATAAGCCGATCCATTATCTTACTGCTCTCCATATCTGCTTTGGTATCTGCAATGGCCGCTAACTGATCTTCCGTTTCTTCAAAAGGAAACATTTCTTCAAATTCCCTTTGCCACACCGTATCCTTGCCATATTGGTAACCTGTACTCTGTTGGCGTAGGGCATATAGCTCCACCAAATCCTTTGCCACCTCACTGACAGCCCCCCGCACCTTCGACTTGGTGTGTTCCCATTCCTTAGAGCCTAACTTGTTCAGCTTCGGTTTCTTCGCCTCTGCAGAAGCATATTTCTGTATCACGTCCAGTCCGGTGGCCAGTACATATAAATTGCCCCCATCCCGGTATTCTATCTTAATATAATCCTTGACCACTCCCTCCATCTCGACCTTTTCAATGCCCTTATAAATTCCCAGGCCGTGGCTTTCATGTACTACATAATCCCCCACCTTCAGCTCGTTAAAGTCCTTAATCTTCTGTCCCTGGTACAGTTTTTTAGCCTTTTTCTTCTTTTTCTCCGCCCCGAAGATATCCGTCTCTGACAGCACCACAAATTTCAACATAGGATATTCAAAACCCTTATCCACATGTCCATAATAAGTGACCACCTCACCGGCCTGTACCTGGCGCAGGGGGTCTTCCGTATATACTGCCGCAAGCTCCTGATCCCGCAGATCCTGGGCCAGACGCTTTGCTCTGGTCCGGGAACCTGACAGCAGAAGTACCCGACAGCCATTCTTCCGGAACCGCTGCAAATCCTTCACCAAGGCTTCAAAACTATTATTGTAGGATGCCACACTCCTGGCAGCCACATCCATCTTCCTGTCCGTTTTAAAATAGCCGCCCTTCATATCCATTGTGGAGATCGTGACTATACTGCCCTGCTGCAATTTGGCGGCCACCTGTTCCCCGCTGTATAGAATATTCATCTGTCCGGGCAGAATATAGCCTTTTTCCGCACGCTGGGTCATACTCTCCCTGAACTCCAGCTCGATTGCCTCTGCCTGCTCCTTGATACGCGCAGGTTCTTCCATGAAAAACACCGGCCTGGCAGTACCATTTTCCTCTGCCACCCGTATCAACAGCTCCGGAAGTGTCACAATATCCTCATAAAAATATCGGATATACCCTTCCAGATTCACCTTACTTTTAAATTCCAGTAATTGCTCCTTCAGTTCCTTCACCTGCACCCCAATCCGGTGCGCCTCTTCTGTTCTTCCCGCATCTCTGAAAATCTTCTGCTGTTTCCTGCTTTCTTCCTCCAGCCTCCGTATCCCTGCATGAATGCGCTCTTCCTCCAGCACAAACTCTGTGGCCGGGAAGACGGATATGCTCGCCAGATTCTCAATGGAGCGCTGGCTTAAAATATCAAAGCTGCGGATAGATTCCACCTCATCCCCCCACAACTCAATCCGATAAGGATTCTCTTCTGTCAGATCAAAAATATCAAGAATACCGCCCCGAACCGAAAACTGTCCCGGGCTTTCCACCTGATAACTCTTCTCATATCCCATTGCCACCAGTTGTTCACATAACTTATGCTCCTGTATGGAAATGCCCCGGCTGACCTCCACCACATCCTTCTTCCTGTCCCACATAATCTGCGGTGTCATCAGCGCCGCATAAGTAGTGACTATGGTAACCGGCTTCTTCTCCATCAGCCTCCGGAGTGTTTTTACACGCTCTCTTATCAACTGGTTTCCGTGAATGTCCGCCTGAAAGAAGATCAAATCCTTGGCAGGATAGAGCATAACATTTCTGTCATAAAACTTATATTCTTCATAAAGTTCCTTCGCCTTCAAGTCACTATAAGTAACGATAGCCTTCATCCGAAAGCCATCTCCCAATCCATAAATCATATGAAGCTTCTGAGAGTCTACACAACCTGTAACAGAAACCGGTATTCCTTTCCTGATCGCTTCTGCGCTATTACCATAATCTGCCAACTCTTGAAGCGGTGACAACAATGCCTGCATCTTCTGCCTCCATTCCGGTTCTGCATCAGCCTCATCTGACATTTCAGCCGTTGAAACTATTTCGGCCTGCCGCGCAGTGCTGAATTTCTACGAGCGTCAATGACTGCCGATGCTGTTTTCCAGTTTCACAATGCACCATTCCTGAATCTCTTCCTGCTAAGGAACTGTTCAAAAATAACTTATACAGCTTCCTGCAGACTTTTATTGAATGTATCAGCTTGTTGATAATCAACTTGTACAAGTTATTTTACAACAGTTCCTAATTATAGTGGTTCATAGCCATATCCGGCCCCTGTGCGATTATCATGCGGATTGCATCTGCCGCGCGTTCTGCCGCTTCCTCCATGATTTCACGTTCCTTTGCGGAAAAACGTCCCAATACATAATCCGCCAGATCCCATCCCTGTGGTTTTTCTCCCACGCCCATTTTGACACGGATAAAAGTATCATGGCCAAGATTGGCAATGATATTCTTCAGCCCGTTATGTCCGCCTGCACTTCCCTTTTTGCGGATACGGATCTTCCCCACATCCAGACTGATATCATCAGAAATTATGATGAGTTCCGATGTGGCGTCTAATTTGTAATAATCCGCCAATGCCCTGACACACTCTCCGCTTAAATTCATAAATGTCTGCGGTTTGGCAAGAATACATTTCTGCCCTGACACAATCCCTTTGCCAATAATCGCTTTATGTTTTTTCTCCAATATGGAAATCTTTTCCTGCTGTGCCAATGTTTCAAGGACATCAAAACCAATATTATGCCGTGTATTTTCATACTCCCTGCCGGGATTTCCAAGTCCGACAATCACATACATAAAGCAATTCCTCCCATCCGCCTTTTTACTTACAATCCAATACCCGAATACTGCTTCACACAGCTTGCCCTTCCAAAAGCCTCGCCCCTCCATGAAAACACAGCAAGTTCTTCCGGAAATATTTTCCTGTCATGCGAAACGTTCGCTGCGCTTTCTATCATATATGATTTGCCCACAAGTTTCAAGTACAAAAAAGAAATGCCGCAGCATCTAACACTGCGGCATTGCCTGCTAACAGATACACACCCTTCCGGCCTCATTCCTCCATTGGCTCCAGCAAAGCCTTCTCATAGCTTTCCAGAATCACTTTCTGGATTGCCTCCCTGGTAAAGGAGTTGATTGGGTGGGCAATATCTCTGTATTCCCCTTCTGATACTTTCCTGCTGGGCATTGCAATAAACAATCCCCTGTCCCCTTCGATTACCTTGATGTCATGCACTACAAACTCTTCATCCAAGGTAATAGACACAATAGCCTTCATTTTGCCTTCTTTTGCAATTTTACGCACGCGAACATCTGTAACCTTCATTTGTAACCCCCTTTTCCTGGAATTCCAAGTGAACTGTAACCGTTGCCAATGAACAAATAATGATAACCGCTTTATAACTCTCAGACCAGATTGCCTGAGAAGCTCTCACAATAACTATGGGTGTGCTCTGCGAAACTGTTATTACATTGCATATCTTTCATTGTGCTCTACAACAATGCGGATCTGCCCGTTCTCACCCACATAACAGGAATTCGCACGAATAGTATCGCGGCTCTCTACAATACAGTTCTCAATATAAGTGTTATCGCCAATATAGACATTATTCAGAATAATCGAATTCTTAATGACACAGTTATTTCCAATGTAACTATTTTTAAATACAACCGAATTCTCCACAATTCCATTTACAATACATCCGCTGGAAATCAGGCTGTTTCTCACACTGGCGCCAGGATTGTATTTGGCCGGAGCCAGGTCGTCAACCTTGGAATAAATATCAGGATATTGCTTGAAGAAATAATTCCTTACTTCCGGCTTCAGGAAATCCATATTGGTACGAAAATAGTCTTCCACCGAGGCAATATTCCTCCAATAATCCTGCATCTTATAACCATAAATCCGGTTCAAATCCCTATAACGAATCAGAATATCCCCAACAAAATCATATCTCTCTTCCTCCGCACATTTCTCAAGCAGCTCTATGAGCAGGCGGCGGCGAAGAATATAAATCCCGCAGGATATGGTTCTGGACTTTGCCCGAAGGGGTTTCTCTTCAAATTCTGCAATGCGGTTCTCTTCATCCAGGCGAATGGTACCATAACGCTCCACATTGATATCACTTTCCATATCCCGGCATACCACAGTGATGTCGGCTTTTTTCTCAATGTGATATTCAAGTACTTTGCCAAAGTCAATTTTATATACACAGTCACCGGATGCGATCACCACATAGGGCTCATGGTTGCTCTTCAGAAAAGATAAATTCTGATAAATGGCATCCGCAGTTCCTCTATACCAATTACTGTTATCCGCAGTCATCACAGGGGTAAACACATAAAGCCCGCCCTGCTTACGACCGAAATCCCACCACTTGGAGGAACTTAAATGCTCATTCAGACTCCTGGCATTATATTGCGTCACCACCGCAACCTTCTGAATATGGGAATTCGCCATATTGCTCAGGGTAAAGTCAATGCTGCGGTAGCTGCCTGCAATGGGCATTGCACAAATAGCTCTTTTCTGTGACAATTCCTGCATCCTCCGGTTATTGCCGCCTGCTAATACGATTCCTATTGCTCTCACTACTGTTCACCTGCCTTAATCAATGTTTTGCCGCTTGCGAGATATGAATCCTGATAATCGGCAGCCGCAGTCTCGCCGAAAATAACTGTATTCTTCCCCACCGTAATGCCATCAGGGATCACACTTCTCTCACCTATTGTTACTATCCCATGATTGTAAATGTGCGGTGCGGTCTCATTTTCCGCTTCTTCACCCATGCCCAGTCGCACATTGCTGCCAATCTGCACTTCCTCCGCAACAATCGCTTTGTACAATTCACAGTTTTCCCCTATCTGGGTTTGGTTCATAATAATGGAATCCCGTACCACGGTTCCTTTTCCTATGGTGACACCACAGCCAATGACGGAATTGTAAACCTTTCCATAGACATCCGTACCTTCTCCGATAATACTGCGTTCCACCACACTATCCTTGTCAAAATACTGGGGCGGCTGAATCTCGCTCTTTGTATAGATCTTCCAATATTCCTCATACAGGTTGAACTCAGGCACAATATCAATGAGCTCCATATTCGCCTCCCAATAGGAGTTCAGGGTCCCTACATCCTTCCAATAACCGGTAAATTCATACGCATATAGCGGAGCCCCCTTGTCATGACAGTATGGAATCACATGCTTACCAAAATCCAGTGCAGGCTGCTCCGCCATAGTGATCAGCGCCTCTTTCAGGGTCTTCCAATTAAAAATATAGATCCCCATGCTGGCAAGATTGCTTCTGGGATGTTCCGGCTTCTCTTCAAATTCGGTTATTCTCTTGTTCTCATCTGCTATCATAATGCCGAATCGGCTGGCCTCTTCCATGGGCACCGGCATAACCGCAATGGTAACTTCCGCACCGTTTGCCTTATGGAAATCCAGCATAGCCTCATAGTCCATCTTGTAAATATGATCTCCTGAGAGAATCAGTACATAATCCGGATGATAACTTTCCATATACTCCAGATTCTGATAAATAGCATTGGCCGTACCGGTATACCACTCACTGTTGGAACTCTTCTCATACGGGGGCAGCACCGTAACACCACCGATATTACGATCCAAATCCCATGGAATGCCGATTCCGATATGTGCATTCAGCCTCAGCGGTTGATACTGGGTCAGAACTCCCACTGTATCCACACCCGAATTAATACAATTGGAAAGCGGGAAATCAATGATACGATATTTTCCGCCAAACGCTACGGCAGGCTTTGCTACCTTGGATGTCAGCACACCCAGTCGGCTGCCCTGTCCACCTGCCAACAACATGGCAATCATTTCTTTTTTGATCATGTCATCACCTCTGTCTTGCCTTCTTCCAGTTTACTGGTATGTCCATTATAACACATGCTTCCAAAAAATGGAATGTTTTTACATTAAAATTATGTCTTTTTTCCTTATTCATTATCAATATTCTACATATTTTTCAATACAGCGAAGGTATTTTTATGCACTTTTCCAACGCTTCTATTACAAATTCATCAATTTATTTGTTATTTTGCCACTATTCCTACAATTACATATTTTACCGGAAAAATTTTATTTATCTATTTTCCGTTTGTATTTTGTAACACATATGCTTATAATAAATGTATAAAGTATAAGGGAGAGTGAACACATGTACGAAATTAATTTTGCAAATCCTATCTCCATACATTTTGTAGGTATCGGCGGTGTCAGCATGTGCGGCCTTGCAGAACTGTTATGGGACGCAGGCTTCCATGTCTCCGGCTCCGACCGGTCTCACAGTGACCGTACCGATCATCTGGAATCAAAAGGGATTACCGTATTTTATGGACAACGGGAAGAAAATATTACAAGAGAAACGGAATGTGTAGTTTTTACCAGCGCAGTCCACCCCGACAACCCGGAATATATCGCGGCACACAAATTACAGATTCCCTGTCTCACCAGAGGCGAACTCATGGGACAGGTCATGAGAAACTATGATACCCCCATGGGCGTCAGCGGTACCCATGGCAAGACAACCACCACTTCCATGATAAGTGAAATACTGCTGCATGCCAATTTGGACCCCACACTGTTTATTGGCGGAAACCTGAAAACCATCGACGGATGCCTCCGCATAGGCAGATCCGGTTATTTTGTCACGGAAGCGTGCGAATACACCAATAGTTTTCTAAGTTTCTCGCCCAAGATAGGCATTATATTAAATATAGAAGAAGATCACCTGGATTTCTTTCAGGATCTTGCTGATATCCGCCGCTCATTCCGAAAATTTGCCGAGCTGCTGCCAGCAGACGGATGCCTGATCATCAATGGCCAAATTGAGCATCTTTCGGAACTCACCCAGGGCTTAGTCTGCCGTGTCATTACTTTTGGCAGTGATGCCGGCTTGGACTACTACTTTGATCACCTCACCTACGACGAAATGGGGCATCCCTGCTTCACTCTGCATGGCCCGAAGCTGCCGGAGCGCCGTATCTTACTCAACGTTCCCGGAGAACATAATGTATACAATGCCATGGCTGCCGCAGCCCTGGCTGATCTGCTTTCCATTGACAGCAATGTTACCGCAGCCGCACTTCGTGACTTTACCGGTGCGGACCGCCGTTTTGAATACAAGGGAACCATAGGCGGGGTCACTGTGATTGATGATTATTCCCATCATCCCACCGAAATCACCGCAGCCCTGACAGCCGCCGCCAAATATCCCCACAAAACCCTTTGGTGTGTATTCCAGCCTCATACCTATTCCAGAACCAAAGCCTTCCTGAAGGAATTCGCCAAGGCCCTTACTCTTGCCGATAAAATTGTGCTTGCGGATATTTATGCCGCTAGAGAAACCGATTCCCTGGGAATCAGTTCGCAGACGCTTCAGGATGAGATACGGGCCCTGGGACATGAATGCGAATATTTTTCCACTTTTGATGAGATAGAAAATTTTCTACTGGAAAATTGCATAAACGGTGATATGTTGATAACTATGGGGGCCGGAGATGTTGTGAAAATCGGTGAAAAACTGCTTGGAATATAATTTATCCACAATATCCACAGTTCAAAGAGGTAAATTCGGTTCATTTGACCTGTGGATATCTTTATCCACAAACCTGTGTAAAAAGCGTGCGTTTGGAATTCTTATCCACATTTTCCACCTTTTTCACAATTTTATCCCCCCTCCAAAGGGCCCTAATCTTTCGGGAATTTGCCTATTTCTTTTTTAAAAACCTTATGCTATACTCATGATTGTATTCCGGTTACCGGCCGTTGCCATCCATCGGACAGGCCATTGCAATATGAAATCTGTCTCCAACAGATCTCAGAAGGCTGTCAGTACCATTAGGGTGAACGCATGGCCAGACCTGTTACTATTTCACAATAATTCATATCTCCGGTGATTTTAAATGACCTGCAAGCCTATAACCCGGCGCCGCAGCTTCACTCTGCCAGAAGAAAATCCCCGGCGATATTGCAGGGGGAGAGTACATCCATGTCACGATTAACAATTTACAAAAACAACCATAAGGAATCCACAGTTATTTCCAATCTTTTTATTGACGAATATATGGCAGACGCCAATGATGCCCAGATAAAAGTCTACCTTTATCTGCTCCGTATGATGGACGCGCATCAAGCTACAAGCGTATCCGATATGGCAGACAAATTTAACTATACGGAAAAGGATGTCATACGTGCATTGACTTATTGGGAAAAAAGACAGTTGATGGATTTGGATTATGATGATAATCAAAATCTGGTGGGTATCCATATCCATGAATTATCTGCTTCAGCGGAAGCCGATATGGAATGCAATATCCCCGCGGCATCTTGTTTTGTACCTGCCCCGATGGGGAAGACCGCTCCGGCGGTTTCCGTATCGTCCGCTCTGGCAAATTCAGCTCCCAGAAAAGTTGTGGCTGCCTTTACTGCTCCTTCCGCTGCAGAATCCACAGCGGTTTCTCCTTATGAAAAGCCGTCTTACTCTGCGGATCGGCTTCAGGAATTCAAGAATCAACAAGGCGCTGCACAACTCCTGTTCATCGCAGAATCCTATATTGGCAGACCCTTGACCCCTGCTGAAATGAAGACCATTTTGTATTTTACGGATGTACTTCATTTTTCTGATGACTTGATTGATTATCTGCTTCAATACTGTGTGGACAGAGATAAGAAGGACTTTAAATACATAGAAAAAGTTGCCGTAAGTTGGGCAGAACAGGGTATTACTTCTCCGAAGCAGGCACAAAAGATGTCTACCCGATATGATAAAAATGTCTATGTTATTATGAATGGTCTGGGGAAAAGCGGTTCTCCTACCATGAAGGAAATGGAATATATTACCCGTTGGCTCAAGGATTACAATTTTTCCACGGACATTATCATGGAAGCCTGCGAACGTACCGTACTGGCCACTGACAAACATCGTTTTGAATATGCAGAAAGCATTCTGAATAACTGGAAGCGCCAGAACGTACAGCACAAATCTGACATTTTGACAATAGATGACAGATACCAGCAGCGCAAAAAAGCAGCAGGCGCTACTGCACAGAAGCAATCTTCCAACCGTTTCAACCAATTTACGCAAAACCAATATGATTTTGATGTTTTGGAACAGGAATTACTCAGCAATTAACCCTATGCAGCAGCTTTCAATGAGGAAAACAAATATGGCTCTCAGCAATCATCAATATGAATCTATTATGAAAGGCTATGAACGTGTCACTCGTGCCAATCGGTTCATCTCCGAAGCGCGTAGAGAGGAAGTCTGTGACACAATTCCTGGCTTTCGTGAATTGACAGCTTCCGTCAGCACATATTCCGCCGCCAGTGTCCGCAGTATGTTGGAAGGGGATGAAAACGCCCTGCCCAGGCTTCGCGCACAGTTGGCTGAAATTGCTGCTTCTAAGAGACAACTGCTGACACAGTACGGTTTTCCCTCCGATTATCTGGAACCCATATATTCTTGTCCCGACTGTAAGGATACGGGTTATATTTCCGCCGCAAATGGCTTGAAAGAAAAGTGTCATTGCTTTCGGCAGCAGGAGATATCCATCCTGTATGCACAGTCCAATATCCAGGATGTCATCAGCGCTGAAAACTTTTCCACGCTTTCCTATGAGTATTATCAACAGGAGGATCTTCAGCGATTTGAGGCTGCTGTGAAATTATGTAAAGATTTTATACAAAATTTTCCTGAGGACTACCGCAATCTCTTTTTTTATGGTACAGTAGGTACAGGTAAAAGCTTTTTGTCCGGATGTATTGCAAAGGAATTGCTGGAAAGCGGGCATTCCGTGATATATTTCAGCGCTTCCGGCCTGTTTGACTTATTGGCCCGCCACTCCTTCGATTTCAGATCAAAGGAAGCCTTACCTGGCCTGTATGAGGATTTATACAACTGTGACCTGCTCATCATTGACGACCTTGGCACAGAGATCACTAACAATTTTGTGAACTCTCAGTTATTTTCCTGTCTCAATGAGCGGCATCTGCGCAGGAAATCTGTTCTGATTTCCACCAATCTCAGTCTGGCGGAAATCCGTGATCGATATTCGGATCGGATTTTCTCCCGAATTACCAGCAGCTTTACTTTATGTAAACTCACAGGTGCCGATATCCGCATATTAAAAAAGCGGAAATTGAAATCAGGATAGTAGGACGGCGAAGCTACCATCCCCGTTTATGTATCAGATGATCAAAAATCTACTACAATACGAAAAGAAAGAGGATATTTTCATGGGCAACCGCGAAGAAAAAAGAAACTTGGAAACCATTCCTGTAGGATCATTGGGAATGATTGCACTTGAGGGCTGCAGACCGCTTGGCGAACAGATAGACCAATATCTCGTCAAATGGAGAGCCGAACGGGAAAGCGAACACAAGGAATCCCTGGCATTTGCCGGTTATCAAAGAGACAGTTATCTGCTGAAATCAGCCGTTCCCCGTTTCGGTTCCGGAGAGGCAAAAGGAATGATCCTTCAATCTGTCCGCGGCACCGATCTGTATCTGTTGGTTGATGTATGCAATTATTCATTGACTTATTCTCTATGCGGCCATGAAAACCATATGTCACCCGATGACCACTATCAGGACTTGAAACGTATCATTGCCGCAGTAGGCGGCAAAGCTCGCCGCATTACAGTCATTATGCCTTTTCTCTATGAAAGCCGCCAGCACAAGAGAACTGCCAGAGAATCCCTTGACTGTGCCCTGGCACTGCAGGAACTGGTGCAGATGGGTGTGGACAATATTATTACTTTTGATGCCCATGACCCCAGAGTACAGAATGCAATCCCGCTTCATGGCTTTGAAACCGTACAGCCCGCCTATCAGTTTATCAAAGGGCTCCTCCTTCATGTAAAGGATTTGAAGATAGATTCCGGTCATATGATGGTGATCAGTCCCGATGAAGGCGGCATGAATCGCGCCATCTATATTGCAAATGTGCTGGGACTGGACATGGGTATGTTCTATAAACGCCGGGATTATACCAGAGTGGTGAACGGACGAAACCCCATCGTTGCTCATGAATTCCTGGGCACCAGTGTGGAAGGCAAGGATATGATCATCATAGATGATATGATATCTTCCGGCGAAAGCGTGTTGGAAGTTGCCGCTGCTTTAAAGGAACGAAAGGCAAATAAAATTTTTGTATTCGCTACTTTTGGCCTGTTTACCAGTGGTTTTGACAAGTTTGACAAAGCGTTTGCATCAGGCATTATCACAAAAGTACTTACCACGAATCTCGTCTACCAGACGCCTGAATTGTTAGAACGAGAATGGTATATCACCTGCGACATGAGTAAATACATTGCTTACATTATTGATACCCTGAATCATGATTCCTCCATCAGCGATTTGCTGAATCCAAATGAAAGGATTCAGAGTATTGTGGCAAGATATAAAAAAGGCGAGCTATAACAGCTCGCCTTTCCATTATTTATCCACACCTTAAAACGCAGCAGGTAACTGCAGCCCCTTTCTTTACATTCCGTGAAAAAACGTCCGCAGGTATACAGGCTGTCCCCGCAGATACACATGGGCGGCATTGGGAACGTATCCCTCAGGCGATTTAGAAGACGATAGAACGCTTTCAGCTCGCAATCCTGCTTTTCCGCTTCCTCCTGGTTCTCTGCAAATTCCGTCATAATACTTACATATATATCTTTATGCAGCATTATTTTTGCTTCTACTATATAGCAATGGTACTCTATGTATTCCTCTTGCGTACCTTTGTTATGGACACGATACAGGCATTTTCCCTCCGGTTTCTCACGACTGCTGTACAGTTGTGTCCCGTCTATGATGACCAGATAATACTTCCCGCGCAGCCTAACTCTTTCAAATGCCCTGCTACGTATCAGCCTTTTTACAAGTTTACATACCGTTTCCTGCAGT
Organism: uncultured bacterium; assembly: GCA_947175015.1. Classification (GTDB taxonomy): domain Bacteria; phylum Bacillota; class Clostridia; order Lachnospirales; family Lachnospiraceae; genus Acetatifactor. Next base: position 2,932 of record CAMWLE010000055.1, on the reverse strand, counting down.
TCTTCTGGTTTCACTCCCTTAAGGTAATTGTTGATGGTTTCCCAGTATGGCAGTTCCGTAAGTTCCTGTCCGCCCAGATACCCCTATGTTTGTTACCGTTCACTCCGTGACCAGTAACTGATGCACAGAAATCGCAAATGCAGCGATTTCACGCACGACTGTATCTGGTTTTTCGCGCATAAAGCGCGTGAAAACGCCTCGCGGTGGCGTAGGTGTGAAAAGTAACCTTTACAGACTTGCTACCTGAAAATCTTTCAGAAAGCATATTCCATTTAGCAAGTTAAGGTTGTATAATTGAGCCAACGATAAATCGGTTTTTGAAGGAGATGTCATCAACTAAATCTTCCAATAGTTCTATATCCATTATCTTTAAATAATCCTCTTGATCCTTTTCATATTTAACTAAGGATTCTTTTATTATCGACTTATAATTAATGGAGAGCTTTTTGCTGGATATAGGTTTGGTACATTTCTCGTCTATACCAAATTTCTTTTGAAGTTTTGTAAAATCTTCTTCTGTTAATCCATTTCCGGCATTTGTTTCAAGGAAACGATGAAAATATCCCTCAAAATTCTTCTTGATTTCTCCTAAAACTTTTTTGATATGTTCATAATCGTAACAAGGTTCTTCTACATCATTGCCTGCACCCACATACATGGTTTGTACCTCCAATTCTTTTGTTGCTATATTGTTTTGTCATAGCGTGAATCTACTTCGTAAATCAATATGTAAGTTACAAAACATACATGTTGTAATTATAAAGTTTCTACGTTGTAAAAACAATACAAAATACCGTAAATATTATACAGAACAATTCAAGTGTTTCCCTTAAAAATCATCAAATCATAATTGCAACGAGAGATGTTAATTTTCTTTCCTTCATCGTAAATCAGCAACCAATAGCAAAATAGGATAGAATTAGTAAAAGGACATTTCTCTCCTCAAAGAAATGTCCTTTTACTAACAAAATAATGGTTTTTTTCATAGCAATTCTCCTAAGAGATATTCGGTTTTGAAAGTATGCCTGTGGAATTAATTGTTGTCCTCATCGTCTAGCCATCCCGAAACGATATGTAGTTCACCAGAATCCATGTCTAGTGCCATGCTATCGCCCATTCGCGTCATCATATGTCCGTCAGAATCCATCGCTATGCTGTTGGAAAGTATGTATATAAAATCTCCATCTTCGTAGTCAAAAAACATCATTATCCTTTTCTCCTTTAAATTTTGGTGTTATTTGATGAATTGCATCATACAAGCTGTTTAGCTCTGAAATTCGGCGATTTATCATGGTATTTGAGGACTCTGCATTTACTCGAACGATATTGGAGCGCAACCCCTTCTTCGTCCCTGGCAATAACGCAAAATAGCTGACCAAATGTCCCTCGCCATAAAAATAAAGATCCCTTAATATACCTTTTGTCAAATCGTTAATTATCACATTATTTGTTATATCATACCCAATTTGCTCGTAGGACTGAACTGCATCAGCCATTAAGGAGGTCAACTGGTCATAAACATATTGATTATGCTGAATGGCATCTTTCAGCATATATTCCGTAAATTCATTTTTGGCTTTAAGTAGTCTTTCGATCAATTCTCCAAGAAATGGGAATGTGAACCTGTTTGCAAACCCAACTCTATCCGTAATTTCAAATTCACCAGAAAAGTAATCCAATACTCTATCGCCTGCATTAGTGAGTGATTCCATGAGTTTTGTATTGTAATATTTTTTGTATTCATCTGGTTGGGATGAGTAATAGGACAGTTGATATAGGGAGGGGATTTCCCTTGCACGAAGCTGTTCCAACATTTCCAAGTCCTCATGGTGGATAGCCAGTGCTGCCATATGCGTTCTCAATTCATCACGCATCTTTAACTGTGCATCTAAAACATGCCAGTTCCTGGGGTACGGAAAAGTTGCCTTTTCTATGCTGGTTCCAGCTCCGAATCCTGCAAAACAGTCCTTTTTATCTGCTCCCACAAACCAGATATATTTCTTGTCCGTCAAGTATTTCAGGAGTTCATAATTCTCTGCTTCCAATGCGTAATCAATGATGGTTTTTCCATACTCGTCGGCATTCAAAATCGGAGAATCTTCGCGAGTTACATACGTCTCCCATTCGCGTTCGTCTTTAGAGAAGGCAGCAGCATAATTTGTCAAGCGCGAAGAGGCGGGAACATGGCTCTCTCCTGCGCTGAGGATATCCTCACAGGACATCTCTAGGAGTCGGCAAAATACTGGGAGATCATAGAGCTGAATTTCTTTTTTTCCGTTCAAAATCTGTGACAGGCGATTTGACATTTTCCGTAGCTGCTCACTGTTTGCTTCTTCACCCATAGCTTCAAGGTATTTTTTGCAAAACAGCCGATGGCTTTTAAAGCGTTCTTCTATGTGACTCGTCAAATATTGTCCTATTTTTTCGTTGTCAGCTAATACAAACATCATTTTCATCCTCCTTATATCCGATATCATAGCATATCTCATTTAATAAGAGTAGCCGCTATTTGGCATACACAAACTGTATACATTTTTTAGGGCTTATTTTATGTATGCTAATAGTGTATTGTTGGGGTAGGGGTTTTTAAATTACTCTTCAGAACTTCATCTGCAACACTTAAAACACTAGAGGGAGACTTGCCAATATAACAAGTTTCCCTCTGATGTTTGTGGTTTCCTGTTGGCGTATTTGCCGAAGTTTTGATCTTGTTAAGTGTTGACCATTTTGTCCTTAATCATTTCCGGGAGTTATAGAGGGTTTCCATGAATGGGCACAAGTGCAGGAGACTATTTTGTAGACCATCAATCATGCAGGGGGACGCTGCCCCTTTTACAACATCTTTCGCGGCATCAAGCAGAGATTCGAGAGAGTTTCTGTTACTTTTCACACCCACGCCAGATTTGAGCATAATGATGAAATTAAAAAAATT
>CAMWLE010000054.1 GCA_947175015.1 uncultured bacterium | reverse complement strand
AGAGGACATCAATATTGAATGGAAGGAGGGCAGGCGGCAGCAGGCATGAGATAAACGCAACACTTTTAGGAATTTTTTGCTTTCAAAATGACACAGCATCTATTTTGTGGTAAAATACAAGGAGAAAAGAGATGGAAGGAATTGTTTACCAAAACAAAGATATTTTATTTAAGATTTTAGGACAGACATATAAAGAAAAAAGTTTCGCGGCCTATGGAATTGATCTTCCGCGCATTCGTGCGCTCCTGCCGACAGACCTTCCCAAAATATCGGCAAACGAAAAGAGCATTGACAATCTGTTCCTTTTAGAGGATGGAACCTATGCGATTGTAGATTATGAGTCGGTCTATAAAAGGATAAGTAAAATCAAATATCTGAATTACATAGCGCGGGTCATGGAAAAATATTATAAGGAAGATGAAAATTTCAATCTGCGGCTGATTGTGATTTATACCGGTGATGTGGATTATGCGGAACAGGACTTGAAAACGGCCTGTTTCACCCTGCATACTGAGCAGGCTTTTCTGGTGCATATAGACTGCAGAGCCGCTTTGCATGAGATTCAGGAGAAACTGCATTCTGGCATATCCCTTGACAATGATGATTTGATGAAGCTGGTAATCCTGCCTTTGACGGTTCCCGGCACTGAAGGAAAACAGGAGATGCTGGAAACGGTGGTGGAACTGGCGGAACAACTGCGGGATGAAGAGCAACGGATCTTTATTCTCTCTGGGGTTGTTGTAGCAAGTGACAAGTTTATCGGGAAAGAATACATGGAGCAAGTAAGGAGGAAAATCAATATGACACAGATTGGTCAGATGTATGAGAAAGAAAAGATTGAATTTGCAAACCAGAGGGTTTTAAAAGAAAAAATAGAGATTGCAAAAATCCTATTACAAGAAGGTGCAGATGCAGTAATGATTATGAAAGCTACGGGGTTTACTGAGGAAGAACTGTTACGCCTTCAAGATGCGAATGCAGCCATATGAGTGATTTTGAGGAGAATCAATATGACACAGATAGGTCTGATGTATGAGCAAGAAAAAATCGAATATGGAAATCAGAGGGCTTTAGAAGAAAAAATAAAGATTACCAAAAAATTTATGGAAAATCTTGTCATTTCCCCAAGTTATTATGAACAGCCTGATCCCTATGCCAATGCGCCCTCATGTCATGTGAATTTACTTGAACTTTCAAGATATGCAAAGCAATGTGGGAAAAAGTTGGTTGAACTTACACAGGAGGAAGTGAAAAAATTCTCAATTTGATATGGTATGCTTCATACCATTGAGAGTGCAGACATACGATTCAGAAAAAGTAATATAAGGCACAAAAGGGCATAGGATTATGTCCTTTTCTGTTGTCCGGGAAAATAGGCAAAAAATTGAAACAAAAAAGTTTCCCCCTATTGACATAGTAGCGGAGACCGTATTTTATACCATGAGTGTATATTTCCTGGCGGCGAAAGTGACGAAGACAAGATATACCTTGACAGGGGCACTGTTGGCTACACTGGCGGGGACGGTGGCGAGTGTGGTGCTGACAAGAGTGATGGTGTAAGAAGCAAGGGGGATGTTCTTAAGTTGATATATTGCTTTATTATGTTTTATTTGCATTTTCATGGGAGAAAGCCAAAGATGATTGACATAGGTGAGAATATCGGTTAGAATTGTTCAAGGGACAAAGGATATTAAGTGAGGGAAAAGAAATGCTGATAGGTGGTTACAACTTATATGAACTGTTTTTGCAATTCCTTTTTTGGGGTGTAGCAGGCTGGCTGGTTGAGGTTATTGATATGAAAATAGAGGCAGGAGAGTTCCAGAACAGAGGATTTCTGCATGTGCCCCTCTGCCCGCTCTATGGAATCGGAATGCCGACCTTATGTATACTGCTTGGAGATGCGAAAAAATCATATCTTGCCATTTTTGTCGGTGGAGTTGTCTTCTGTACAGTGGTGGAATATACTATCGGCTGGTTGCTTGAAAAGCTGTTCAATGCCAGATGGTGGGATTACTCTCATGTGCGGTTTAACTTTCAAGGAAGGATCTGCCTGAGAAACGCGATTCTCTTTGGTTTTGGGGCATTGATTTCCCTTGGGTTTGTTCAGCCGGTGCTGGAGGGGACGATACATCAGATTCCTGTACAGATTGGTATGGCGGTGGTAGCTGTTACAGCGCTGGTATTGGTTATCGACACTGCCACATCCATATTTAAGGCATTGCGTTACAGAAGAGAACATCGGGACGAGGAGGCATTTGTCATATTCAAGTCTCACAGATAAGACAATTTCTAGACGGTGGATATTTCATAGGTGTTTTTCTTATTTTTCCGGAATGTAAAAGGCTTTTGGCATCAAATTTTCAGCGGATGTCAAAAGCCTTTTACATTTCGGAAGTGTTCTGGTACGTTTGGAACAGGCAGGGGATACAATGGCGCAGGTATTATGTAACCACTGGGAAAGCAATCTGCATCTCAAATCCCTGACCCCACGCGGAATTAACATGTAAGGTTACATTTAATTCTTTTGCAATTTCTTTTGCAAGATACAGTCCCATGCCAGTGGCTTTTTTCCTGCTTATGCCGGAATCGCCTGTAAAGCCCTTTTCAAAAATATAGGGCAGATCGCAGCTTCGGACCCCAATTCCGTTATCCTTGATACTAAGCACATAACAGTTATCCCTGTGAAAAGACGCAAAGCACAGTTCCGGTTCCGCCCCACAGTATTTTATGGAGTTGCTGATGAGTTGTCCAAGAAGAAAATAAAGCCCTCTTCTGTCAGAGTAAACCGTATCATCACACAGGGAAAATTGTATCTGAAACTGTTTTTCCTCCAGCAACGGCCTGTAATCTTCCAGTAAGTCATCAACGCAAGTGCGGATAGGGATATGCTCAAACAGATAATCCTTTCTTGCACTTTTTATCCGAGCATAGAATAGCATCTGGTCAATGGATTCCTGCATACGATTTCGGATATAATCCAACTTAAAACATACCAACGGGGACAATTCTTCCCTGCGGTTGTCAAGAAGCAGAGTCAATAAAGAGAGCGGTGTTTTTGTTTCATGTGCCCAGGACTCTGCATATTCCTCATAATCCGCTAATTGTGTCTCCAGTTCCGTATAAGCCAATTGTTTGTCACGCAGATGTTTGCCGAGCAGACGGATGGATTCCTGTTCTGCAATGCTGACAGTATTCAGCAGCAATTCTTCGTGGTATTCATCAGGATTGAATAGGAAAGCGAAAAATGCCTGTTCTTTTTTCTGTTCCCGGCGCACAATTACATAACACACCAAAGTGAATAGAAGAACAGAGGCAAGTACAATCACAATTACCATGGCGAAAAATGCCTGTACATCAGCAAGCCACAGAAGCAGTGCAGCAAATGCGTCAATGCCAAACAGGAGCAAAAGCCAGGGGATATATGGCAGAAGCGTTTTTATGCTGTGTCTCATAGCGTTTCTCCTTCCGCTATGAGCCGGTAGCCAATTCCACGAACCGGGATGACCTGCTGGCGCATCATCAGATTTGCCATGGTCTTCTTCAAACGTGTGAGATTGACCTGAAGGGCATTTTCATCAATAAATTCGGTGGTTCCCCATATTGCCAGACACAGTTCTTCTTTTGAGACGATTTCATCACCATGCGTTAGAAACACTTCAAGGATTTTTCCCTGGTTTTTGGGGAGAATCACAGAGCTGTTGTGAATATAAAGTGTGTAGGTTTGTCGATCCAAAAGGAAGCCTGCCCCTTCCAGAAGATTTGACCGGCCCTCATAGCGTTTCATCACATTTGTGACACGGGCCAAAAGCCGTTCTTTACCGCAAGGCTTCGTCAGATATTCATCCGCACCCAAATCCAGTGCGTGCAATTCGTCACGGAGTTGGTCGCGGGAGGTGAGGACAAGAACAGGAATCGTGCTTTTCTGCTTCATCTCCCGACAGATCTGGAATCCGCTGGTGCCCGGCAAATTCAAATCCAAGAGGATCAGATCAGGGGAGAGTGCCAGAAGCTGTCCTGTCACATCCTCAAACTCGCTGATCTCATCAACCTGATATTCGGCTTTACGCAGCATATCCGATAATTCTTCCCGCATGAGAAATTCATCTTCCACTATGGCAATGCGTTTCATGGAACATTCCCCCTCATTTTCGTAATCTGTAATACTATTCTTCCCGTTCCGGCACCATCAGCGTCAGAAGGTAGTGAGCGCTTGAGCGCTTCACAACCGCGATGTAAATATATTCTACCACACAAAGCATCAAAATCATAGCGGCAGAAATCATCATCATTTCGGACAGATTGGTTTTGGCGCTGGAGGGCAGAATCCCTGTAAGCAATGACCAAACCCCAAACAGACTGCTGAAAGCAGCGACAACGACAGGAACGCCGAAATACCAGTTGATTTGCTTTCGGGCGGACCGACACAGGGTAGAGTACCCGGCGCCCAAATGGATCAGTGTTCGATAGCGGCGGCTGGCACTTTGCTGGCTTATGAGAAATTGCACACCGATAATTGTATTTGCGATAATCAGGAAAATAATCGCCAGATAAATGGTGATATAACTGGCTGCCACCATATAAAACAGTTGCCGGCCCATATTTTGCAGATAGCTCTCATAATACAAGCCCGTTTCATCTAGTTTCTGATTCATATCCGATATGACAGACATAAGGCTTGCATTTTCTGCCGCGTTCTTTTTCAGAACACCATTGAGATATACGCTGTATTCATCCTGTGTGTAGTATTCAAATGTTTCATCAGGCAGTATCAGGGCAAAGGACAGTGTTATGGATCGATCCGTAACCAGATTTGTTGTCTGTACGGTACCGGTCAGGTAAAGTTGTTTTCCATCCAGCCAGGCTTCAGGCCGTGTTTTCAGAATATTGTTGAGCAGCTTCGTTTTTTCATAAGTAGCAGCCTCATTGTCAATGTAAATGGCAGCTTCATCTGAAGCCAATTCCAGCTTCGGCAGGTTGGCAGCAGTCAAAAGCTGATTATAGCTGCTCAGTGAGATTAAATAAGGATAGGTTGCATAGCTGAGATTATTTAGAAGCACATCTCTGTCTTGGGATGATGGCATTTCCTGCAGGGCGGACATAAGTGCTTCCATTTGAAAAACATACTCACTGTTCCTGGTGGTGCTGACATGTCCCACCTTCATCTCAAACAAATCGGAAAAACAAATATCCAACCGGTAATCGGTTAATGTCTGACGGATTGCCGCTGTATCAGTGTCATGTTCCCTGCTTTCAAAAGTATAGTCCAGAACATGCCGATTCCCCTCTCCATAGAAGCGGGAAATCCCTACACCAGCCCCAAAGCAGCACAGAGCGGCTAAAATAAGCAGAGAACATATGGCAAGCGTACCAGAACGATGGACAACGGTTTCCTGTATCTGACGGAAGTTAAATACATGGAGCTGACGGTCTTTTTTGCTGGATTTCACCATGGCGCTAATCAGAAACCGGAGGCCCCAAAAGAGGGCAATTGTGCCTGAAATGCCAAGAAGAACGGTCAAGCTCATGATCATAGGATCAAACCATGCTTCTCCGTGAATGGCCATAGCATAGGCCACAGTCAAACAAAGAATACCAGCCAAAAGGGAAAACGCATAGAAGAATGCAGGAAGCTGTTTTTTCACCCCATCCGGCGTATCCACAAGCAGCGAACCTATTTCTTCTCTGCTGATTTTGGCACTGAGAATTAAAAATGCCATAAATTTAATCAGGAGAAATCCTGTAGCTGTCCATAACACGGCTTTGGGCGAGAAGGTTATTTGATGTCCCACAATTCCGAGGCCTACCATCCGGGCAGTGATCAGGCTAATCAGCTCCGACAACATAACTGCAACAGGTAATCCGATGAGCAGTGATACAGCACTGTTGCTGAAATCCTCCCACAGCAGCATTGCAAACAATTTAATGCGGCGCATTCCCATCATCAAATAGACCCCAAGCTCATGCTTGCGCCGCTCCAGTTGAAACTTACTGGCATAGTAAATGAGGAAAAACAAAATAAACAGGGTTATGCCGAAAAATACGGGGATCATCATCAGTAATTTGTCTACCGCATTGCTTTCCATCTTGGCCAGGAAGAGCATAACATCCTGGTTAGGCAGTGACAGAATAATGTAAAAAGCGATGATAGAAACCAGCAGAGAGCTAAAAAACAAGCCGTTTTCTTTCCGGTTCCTTTTGCTGTTGCGGGAAATCAACCTAAAAAACATTTGCGCTGCCACCTCCTAACTGTGCCATTACCTTCAAAATCCGGGAGTAAAATTCCTGTCCAGACTCGTCAGGGATATTCCGGCGAAGTTCATGGAAGATAATGCCATCCTGAATGAATAAAATCCGCCTGCAATAGCTGGCCGCATTGGAATCGTGTGTTACCATTAAAATTGTGGCGTTTGTATCCTGATTCAGGCCGGAAAGCTTCTCCATCAAAGCTTTCGCATTTTTGGAATCCAGGGCGCCGGTAGGTTCATCTGCGAGGATGATGCCCGGATTTAAGATCAATGCTCTGGCAGCAGCAATTCGCTGCTTCTGCCCGCCTGACATCTGGGACGGGAATTTATTCAGGACATCTTTCACTTCCAGATAAGATGCCAACTGCTCTAACCGCTTTTTGCTTTCATATTCCGGAATACCATGGAGAGACAGCGGAAGCAGAATGTTTTCCCGACCAGTCAGATTATCCAGCAGCTCGAAGTTCTGGAACAGATAGCCGATCTCTTTTCCGCGGTAGTCGGCCAGCGCCGTTCCCTTGAGCGTCTGTACCTGCCTGCCGTTCATTGTGATACTGCCGCTGCTGGGCTGTATCACGGTGGCGATACAGTTCAGCAAGGTGGATTTGCCTGAGCCGCTGCTTCCCATAATGCCCAGAAACTCTCCTGGCATCACTTGAAATGTAATACTGTCCAGTGCCTTTGTCTGGTTCTTTGCCTTGCCATAGTATTTTTGCAAAGCTTCAATCTCAAGAATAGGTTTCATTTCATTACCTCCTTTGGTTCTGAAACCATCATATCACAGAGCAAATTGAAAAAACACTTACAACGGCTGTAAGGTTTTTCAGCAGCCAGACAACGTAACAAGGAGGAAATGCGTAGTGATGTCATTGTGTTGGAAATTACTTTTGGATACGGGAAAACTGCAACGAGGGCGATGACTGTTTCCCTGTGGGGACGGGATGTTCTTTTGCATTATAATTCATTCACCGCGCCTACACCTTCTATTTCTTCCAAAGCACATAAATAGGCTTCTTTATTGGTGCCCTTTGGAAGTTTGAAGGTTGTCATAATCTGGAAGTACTGTCCCTTTGCCTTTGGTTTATCCACCACAAAAGTATCTATAAAGCATTGATCCTGCTTCAATTTATGGGAGATAAGCATAATCTCTCTGCCGGTTGCGGCTTCAATATATAGTGTCATATATCTTGAATGCTTGTAGACCTTGTGTTCTATCAACGGAACAAGATGTACGCCTGTAAGCCAGAGGATGGTTAAGAATATCGCCCCATCAATAAATCCGATGCCTACCGCAAGTCCTATGCAGGCACAAGTCCAGATGCTTGCGGCGGAAGTGAGTCCTTTGATCTGGTGCCCGGATACGAGAATAGAGCCGGCACCCAAAAATCCCACACCGCTGATGACCTGCGCTGCGATTCTTGAGATATCAAGCCGCCCTGGATAAAGAGACTCAAGGTATTGTTCCAGAAGCATAACCATGGTAGCGCCAAGACATACAGTAATTGTAGTTCTTGCACCGCCGCCGCGCCGCTTGGCACCCCTGTCAATCCCGATCACCAGGCCGGTTACAAGGGATATGCCCATTCTGATAACGATATTACGCCATGTCCAATCTGAAAATGAAAGTGTAAACATATAAGTTCCCTCATAAATTTCTGCAATCTTCTTTTTCATTATAGAAAATTATTCTTCCATTGTAAATATAGCATATTATTTTTAAGGACCACAGAAATTTGCTGCCGGAATGGAAAACAGAGTTATTTTTTCATGCCATGACAGCAATCAAACTGGTATTATGCTGAAAAGTATATGATTAGTTAATGTCATGATTAGTAGGGTTTACATGCTGTAGATATAATGTTAAAATGAGTTTATGTTCATCAGGTATGGTGACAGGTTGTTACTGTTTGTGCCGCAGTGGACGGCATGTTGGGAATTGGACTGGAATTATAGTAAAATCGAAATGGATTCAGGTAACGTTAAGGAGGTAGTTATGGACAGAAAGGAACTGACGGATTTGCTGGTGACATCCAGCGAATGTTGTAATCAGAGCAGATTCATTCCCTGGTGGGAGGTAGATCATGAAAATTGTATTTATAGGTATAACATGTTAGAGGATAAAATAATACAGGAGGCGGAGTCCTGTTTGGCAGAATGCGGGAAGGAAGAGCTGCTTGCTCCTGTGGGCAAGGTGGGGCTTACGCTGTTCCACCTTCTGGTATGGCATAATTTTTATGGAGTGGTGGAGAAAGTGCTTTGCGATGGCAGGGTAGAAGGAGAGGATGTGGATGTCACCGACCATAAGGGTTACGGTCTTACGCCGTTTCTGCTGGCCTGCGAGCGCGGGAATCTTGCCATGGTCAGGCTTTTGCTGGATCATGGGGCAAAAGATTTTCTCTGTGATGAAAGGGGGATGAACGCATACCACTTCCTGGCATATCCCAGGTTTCCGGATGAGACATTGATAATTGATTTTACCTGTCTGGAAAATAGCGTGGAACAGAGAGGAGAGATTGCCCGCCTGTTGACCTGTGATATTAACAAGAAGAACCAAGCCGGACTTACGCCTCTGGAGCATTTGCTGTCCACCGACTACAGTTCCAGCTACACCTGGCCGCTGACAGAGGTCTTCCTGGAAAAAGGCGCCCTGACTAATTATGTGGATGAGGACGGTAATACACTTCTGATGATGGCCAGAAGAAATGGTCATAAAACGGCGGCGCTTCAGCTAATGGAACGGTGTCCGGAAATGGTAAACATGGCGAACAAAAGGGGGGTGACACCCATTAGTCATGCTGTTGATTTCTGTGATAGGGCTATGTATCTTGCCCTGATAGACCATGGGGCAGCACCCGACCCCAATATGGATCTGTTTCCTTTGAGCCAGATTACAAGTAATATTTTTTGTGATGTGGGTCAAGATAATAAGGATGCCCTGAGTATTGCATTATATATGACGAAGAAGTTGATACAGCACATAGACCCGGATGATGATGACGAACTGGGAGAAGTTATGGAAATCCTGCACAATGCCTTGGTGGTTGATGGTAAGGCGCATGTACTGGATGTTTGTAAGGAGGAGGGAATTGATTTTACCATGCCCCTTCATTACACGGGCGAGGCGTTCTGTCTTCGGGATAAATGTCTTCATTTCAGTTATGGGACAGGGATTATCAGAAAGATGTTGGAATTGGGTGTGGATATGAACAAAGCTGTGATAAGAGGACGGACACCAGCTCATATTCTGGCAGCTCAACATAAGATAAGAGACAGTAAAGAAGAGAGCTTTTATGATGAAGCGGCAAAGATTTTCTCCAAAGAGTCCATGGAACAGTTGGATAACAGCGGAGAGGCGGCTGTTCATCTCGCTGCGGAAAACGGCCACACAGGCATGCTGAAGATTATGATAGAAAAAGGTGTGGATATCAATCTCACGAAGGACGAGCCTGGGGAAGCAGGGGTTACGCCGCTCCATCTGGCCTGTGTCTATGGACATGTGGATGTGGCAAAGCTGCTTATGGATGCCGGTGCGGATGATACCATGAAAAACATAAACGGTGAGACCCCGGCCCATTGTGTATTTAGGAAGAATTATGGAGAGTCCTTGAAAACAGAGCAAAAGGCCGAACTTTTAAAGGCGTTGAAACATCTGGATGTTCCGGGAGAGGATGGGCAGACACCTTTAATGCTGCTTCGACACATGGACACAGAACTTCTCCCACTGTTTTTAGACAGGGGTGTAAATGTGAACCATGTGGATAACCAGGGAAGAACGGCCGTGATGCTCTGCGGGGATAAGGATATTATCAAGGAACTGCTTCGGGCCGGAGCTGATATCAATGTAGCAGATAATGAGGGGAATACAGCCCTGCATTATGTACTGAAGAGTGGCGCTGTGGGAGAAGCACGTTACCTGATTAGAAAGGGAGCCGAATATAACCGGCCCAACAACCAGGGCGAAACTGCCATACAAATAGCAGTGGAAAAAGGGTTTGAAACAGTATTGGAACTTATGTCGGAGTAGTAGCAGTTTCAACATCACATGGATTTACTGAAAAGTGGATTTCGATATCGTTTCTTGGTTTTATGTCAAATACGACGCGCCATTGCACCTCCCAGACAGGACTGAAGTGCAGGGAAGAACATGCCATTTGCCTGTGGTGAATGGCATTTTTCCCTGCCATAAATACAGCCGTAGAACCACTTTTGCCGCCTGGTATGCAAACAGGAGCAGTATCCTTTCTGGGTTGGTCACTTTGCACTTGATCAAGGATGTGTATGAAATTGCGGCCCGATTCCGGCCATACACTATAAGAGAGCGTTTGATAGTATTCCGGGTAACACATATCCTTTTGAGCAATTTTGGCGAAGCTGGTTTGGCTTTGTTCGCACCCGTGGAGCGTCAGTATGTATTCCTGGCCGGTTTTAGGGTGGATGGTTTTGAGTTCCTGGCCATTGCAGGATAGATTTGTGGTAAAATGTTCTGTGGTGACAGGGAGTATGTTGGCTTGGAGGTGCAGGGATATTTCCTTTGGGAATAGTATTGGGTCCCCGTTCCATTGATAGACGAGCCGGCCGAAATGCCAACAACAGCTTCGGTCACAACCATAAGCTTCCATAAGTTTTTCTGCATCTTGGTCATTTGGCCATGATTCCTCATTTTCTACAAGAAAAATGTCTTCCGGATACCATCTCAAACTGCTGGCCATACGTAAGGTTAATGGGATGGCATTCAGGCGCATCTTTACTTTGAATTCTCTACTTGCCGGATTATCATTATCCATCTGTTCAAATTCTTCCTGGCTGCGCAGTGAAAGTCTTTTTTCTCTATTCCATTTTTGCAGAAATTCAATCATGTCTTCAGATGGGATTTTGGCACATACGTCCAGGACGGCGCCTGCCTTGCCTACATAGACTGCGGGAATGAAAAATTCCTGATTCTCCCACAGGAAGGTCCTGCAGATGGAGAACCTGGTCAGTTTCATATTATGTTTGCCTCTCCAGGGATTTCCGTTTTCACTATAGTATACATCCATGTTTGCCGCCTCCTTATTCAATACGGATTATATCATTTTTCAATCCACAGGAATTACCCTGACAAACAAAGTATAACACTTATTGTTTTTAATTCAACACTATTTACAGAAAAGTTTCTTGAAAAAGTTGATAGAATCTGTTACGATGTAAACATAGAGAAAAGCAACCATACTCAAAAGGTTGGACAAATTGAAATATAGAAAAACCACCCTTTCACCTGCCAAGTATTAGGGTGGTTTTCTGTATAGCTACTTACAAAACGTAAAAATGAATGTAAGCAATGTCAAAAGGAAAAGACTAAATGACATAATATCCTTAAAATCAAAATGATTTTTCAAAGGCATCACCCCCATGACTCTTTATATAATGATACCAACTCACCCTGTGAATATGGTTGCTTTTGTAAAATATATATTACTATAATTTTCAAGGCTTGTTAATAGATGTTCACTAATAATAATGTTATTAAAGCAATTGCTATTGCGATTATTAGTTGTTTATATTATTACACAGAAAATATAATACTCAGGTGGAGTAGGGAGAATATATTTTTTATGAAGAAAAACAGGAGAACAATTACTGTAGATGGAAATAGATATGTTTGGTGGTATGGAGTAGGTGCGGGTCTGTGTGTTGTGGCAATTTCGCCTTTTGAGGATAAGACATCCAAGATTTGTATTGAGTTTCAGGATACAGAGTGTGATTGCGACTATGGATACTGTTTTACATTTCCTCTGTATGTTGAACTGGAGAAGGATAGAGAACAACGTCGTTTAAAATTGATTCAATCAGGAATGGCAGCACTTTTGACGATGTACTTATCCCAAAGGGAACGGTTTAAAACGCGAAAAGAAATTACATTAGATGGATATGAGCTGCTTACGGATATGGGATATAACATCATTGGGATTGAAAATGGCGTTGATTTTTAAAGCAGATCATTCCCACGATGACAAGAATAAATTACCAATTTTGCGGAATGGATGACTATGTGACGAGAAAAGGCTTTAGATGTTAGGAACATAAAAACCAATTGGGAGTAAAAAATTAGGAGGTATCTGCTTATGGGGCAAAATAAAAAGAATACATCGGTTAATACCCCATATGATGATGTATTCCGGACATTATTGAATGATTGCAGCAGCTTGATCATTCCTGTTTTAAACGAGGTGTTTGGGGAACATTATACAGGAGATGAACAAGTCATATTTACACCTAATGAGCATTTCCTGAACATGCAGGATGGGGATGAAGCCAAACGGATTACGGACAGTAGTTTTGTGGTGTTGGGAATAGTGGAGAAAAGCTATCTTTTTGAATGCCAGAGCAGTGCGGACAGCAGCATGTTAGTGAGGATTTTTGAGTATGCAACACAAATTGCTTTGGATTTGGGGAAGATTAGAGGGAGTGTTTTAAAGGTAAGAATTCCACATTCAGCAGTGTTGTTTTTGAGAAGCACTGCTTCCAGCCCGGAGGCTATGGCGATAGAGATGGAAACACCTGGGGGAACAGTCACATTTGATGTTCCCGTTATGAAGGCACAGAAATATACGATAGAAGAAATTTTTGATAAAAATTTGTTGTTTTTAATTCCTTTTTATATTTTTTCACATGAGAACCGGTTAGTGGAGTATGATAATGATGAGGCAAAACTGGAAATTCTGAAAGCGGAATACACAGACATTTTGAGTAGGCTGGAGATGTTACAGCAGGCAGGAGTTATTAGTGTATATACTCTGAAGACCGTTATTGAAATGTCAAATAAGGTATTAGATAATCTTGCTAAGAAATATGGAAATGTCAGGGAAGGAGTGAAATCTGTTATGGGAGGAAGAATTCTTGAATACGAAGCGAAGGCAATCAAAAGAGAAGGCATGAAAGAAGGCATGAAAGAAGGTATGAAAGAAGGCATTAATGAGGGCGTAATGAGAACTTTGTTTGATTTGGTGAAAAAAAATCTATTATCAATCAAAGACGCAGCATCTCAGGCAGAACTTACAGAAGATGTATTTGTAGCGAAGATGCAGTCATATAAAGGGTAGGCGCCTATAATGTATCCTATAAGGTGGACACGGCAAGCGAAAGGGATTGCTTGAAATGTTGATTACCGCCAGGGAAGTTTAGCAGGACACATCATAATGGTGTGTCCTTTTTGTGTGCATTTTTTGCGATATGAAATTGGAGTAATCATAATTTCGGTTCGGATGTACTTGGGAAGTCCGTAAGAAATGCCAAGAGCAAATTGAAAACAGTTTCGGAAGGGAGCACATAATATGGGGGCTGAAGTGCAGAGACGGAGCAGATTGCCGCAAGAGGCGACAATAGAATAGGAGAAATATTATATTTATGAACCCAATCATAAAGTAATGGTGCGGAATGTGATTACAGCCAGGGTGATTGGGCAGAAGTATTATAAGAATCTGAGAGGGAGTACCATTGTTCCTTTGGATGATGGGGTGGAGGTTCCGTCCTATCTGTGTGCCAGCATTATGATTCAGGTACAGCTTCCGGTGGGGAAACATTTGAAAGCTGCTCAAATGTTGGGACATGATTTGCCGGAAGCAGTGAACTGTTTTGTGAATGAGTTTCAAAGGGAAGGCTTGGAGCGTGCGGCGGCACTGTACCGGAAACAGGAAGCCATCAGATCGTGGCTGAAGGATAGTGATTATTGTGCTTTTGTGGCAAACGGGAGTATTTTGCCCCGGGAGAAGGACAGCGATGAACCGATGCAGAGGGCAGTGCCTTTTATGTCTGCGCCGGAGGATGAGGTCGAAGTGGAAGGCATCAGAGGTATGGCTTTCCGAAAAGGCGTCACAGTGATTACCGGCGGGGGATATTCCGGAAAAAGTACATTACTGGATGCTTTGAGTGCAGGGATATATAACCATATCAGTGGGGATGGCAGGGAATTTGTAATAACGGACGAATCGGCTATGAAGATATCTGCGGAGGATGGGCGATGCATCCGTCATGTGAATTTGTCCCCATTTATAAAGTGGATTCCGGGTGGAAATCCGGCGGATTTCTCTACGGAACATGCCTCCGGTTCCACTTCGCAGGCGGCTAATATTATGGAGGCAGTGGGCTGGGGCGTGAAACTGCTGATGATTGATGAGGACAAGTCAGCCACTAATTTTATGATACAGGATGTGGTAATGAAGGCACTGATTGAGAAAGAACCTATCACTCCTTTTGTGGAAAGGGTAAGGGAATTATCTTGCCGGAAGGGTCGGTTTCGGAGGTATTGAAAGTATCTGACTTGGGATTTCTTATCCTTGGCCGGGAGCAGGTGGACATACGCATATATGAGATATTAGCTGTCTGGAGCCGAATGAAGCTGTCATAGGCTTTGCAGTAAGGGAATTGATTGCAAATTTCCAGGGGCAATGTTATAATGTGTATGTTATGAGGCATTTGCCAGGGCAGGCGGGAGCGGTGAGCAGGAGTATGAGTATATGGGGATATATGTAAATCCAGGGAATATATCTTTCAGAAAGGCGCTGAATTCGGAAATCTATGTAGATAAGACAAACCTGGTAAGAATAACGAACGAAAAAATAGATACGGAACTTTGACGGTTTAAAGGAGACGGTCATTGGGATGCTTGGCAATGTGCGCTGCAAAATGGACCCATCAACATCCCAAAATGATATGACAACCTTTAAAACCAGAAAGTAGAAAACCAAGGGAATAAATAGGGCCGGTATCAAAAGTATACTTACTGCCCGGAGAAAACGGAGAGAAACAAGAACGGGAAATATATGGACACGATTACAATTATTATAATGATATCAATGGCTGCGCTGCTCATCAGTATTGTATTGTTCCTGCGGGCAAGGCGGAACAGACCTGAAGATATTGACTTGATGGAAGGACACGAATTTGAATATTATTGTGCGGAACTGTTGGCAAAATGTGGTTTTCAGGACGTGCAGGTTACGAAGGGCAGCGGTGATTACGGGGTTGACATCCTTGCGGAAAAAGAGGGAGTCACATATGCCATTCAATGCAAATGTTACACTTCTCCGGTTGGCGTTAAGGCTGTTCAGGAAGCCTATGCGGGGAGGGATTACTATGACAGGATGGTGGGGGCGGTGCTCACGAACCAGTACTTTACCCGCCCCGCAGTGGAAGCAGCAAAAAAACTCAAGATACTTTTGTGGGACAGAGGATATCTGGAAGGAATGCAGGAATCCTGAACCTTTCAGGACTGCGGAGTATTTTTCCGGCAAGCTTCTATTAGCGGCACAAACTAATTTGCAGAAGTGCATTCTGCAGAAATGCCTGTTTCTGTAAGAAGGTAATCGATGTTTACCGGAAGGCTTGGGGCAGCAGCAGAGCCGTAACAAGTCATGTTCCGTTTGCTGTTGCTGCAAGCCTTTCCTGTAAAGATAGAAAATCTGACGGTCCGCAGTCCAGATAAAAGCAGTGGAAGCGGTAATCCGTATAATTTTCACTCCATAGAGTCCTGGCACTTTCCTGCAGGGACAGAATCTCAAGATAGCCCAGATAATATTTTAAGTAATTACAGGGTTCCTGTACTATGTAATTGTAGATTGACTGGAGTGAAAGGCTGTCTGTGATGCCGAAATTCTGCAATATCTTGGCAATTTGGGTATAGGTGGCACCCTGGTAATGGATCATAATATCTATCATGGAATAAAGGCAAATCTGCATGCTGCGGTTATGTCCTTCCAACTGGGCTATGATTGCCGCATCTTCCTGTCCATGCTCGCGCAGCAGAGCTGCGGCATACTCATTGGACATAAATTCCACATACAGCGCCCAGCCTTCCAAATAGCCGCCATACCAGAGCAGCTCTCGCACCGGGCGTTCATGGGAGGTGTACGCCATTCTGTTATAATAGACATTCTGGTAAAGGTGTCCTGGATATCCTTCATGGGCCAGGGTGGTGTATAAATCCAAACCTGCCGGGGTTTTCTGACGGTTAATGTAAATTGTGTTGGAATCCGTATCGTCTAAGGGGGCGGTCAGGTAGAAGGCAGGGGCACAATATGCTTCCAGGTTCGGTGAGACGGCTTTGACGGATACCTGGGTGGCGCCTTCCGGCAGAGCGGGAAAATCTTCGCCCATCCGTTTTTGCAGGTCCAACAACATTTGCGGTGCGTCTTGATAGGGAAAAGTTGTCAGCATATCATCATCATAGCTCTGCAATATGTCAGGGTGTGCTGTCAGAATTTCCCGTATGTTGTCATATTCTATGGAAAATTGCTCTGTCAGTAACTCCATAATCTCATCAATAGGGCGGTAAGAGCCGGTCTCGGAAATGATGAGCTGTTCGTAATAGGCTTTTCCCTCCGGCAAAGCAGCCAGTCCGGTTGGCAGAATATTGTTATCTTCCAGCAGCAAAATGCCGTCTCCTAAAGCGATATAGGCAGGCAGCAGAACCGTTTTCAGAAGTCTGTCGTTCTGGGATATATAGTCCTGTGCTTCTTGTGATGTGATGATTCCGGCCTGGAGCAATGGCTGCAGCCGCTCTTGGAAAGTGGTCTGCAGAAAATGGGTTCCTGTTTCCAGGGATTCTTTTGTGACAATAGTGTCACATTGCTCGCGGACTTCTTTCAGAAAAGTGCCGGGCATGGACAGTCCGGCAGCAGCTTTTTCCTGCTCATAGGTCAAGAGGGAAGCGAAATATTCATCCGTCTGATCCAGAAGCGACAGATAATCCTCTATATCTTGTCTGCGGCGGAAAGCGTATTCTGCCAGCAGGATAGGAATCTGAGACTGGGCGCCGGAAGAGGGGGAGAGGGGTTCGTCATAGTAGGAATAACTGCCCAGAGCAAGGGAATTTTCCAGAGAGCGGGTCAAGAGCTTCCACAGGTAGGCATCGGTTTCGGACAGTTTTTCCGTATGTAAGGTATTCAGGGCAGCCAGTGTATTCTCAATCTGAGCTTGGGTGTGCAGGGAGCGTTCCGCATCATAACCTGCGAGAATGGGTGTATAATCGCATATGCCGAAGCTCTCCGGGTCAGCAAGGCTATAGTGCATATTCAGGGTATTTGACTTCATTTCATCCGTAAAAAGTTCTGTGGTAATGCTGACAAAACGCTTTTCGTCCCGCTGATAAGAAAATAGAAAAAATGTCATACCGGAAAATATCAGCAGAAATACTATGGTAAAAAGGAATTGTCTGATGGAAAAAGAAGAATGCCTTTTCAAGGAATCACCTTATCAATGGAATATTGGTACAGTATATGATGGTCAAGGCATTCCTATTCGGACGAAATTGGAAGTGAACAGCAATGGTGTCCCTGGCAGTGTGTGGTTATGGAAAAGTTTTATTGACTTTATGGTGTATTTTTTCTATACTGGAAATAGGTAAAAATTGGGACAGGACTCGGCACAATGTGGAAGGTGGCCGGGGAGTGGTATGTCATATTGCCGCCGAACCTTGGTATGCGCTGCCGCCGTAGGTTCAGTAGGATGAAAGTCATTATGCCGCATAGCGGCAGAGAGAAGGCGGTGCAGAAGTGAGGGAAGTTGATGATAAGTGAAGCAACGAAAAAAGCAATCCAGGAGGGGAAAACGGTCTTTGGATTGGAATTTGGCTCTACCCGCATTAAGGCGGTGCTGGTGGATGAGAGTCATCAGCCCATTGCCATGGGGACATGGGATTGGGAGAATCGTCTGGAGAACCATATCTGGACTTACAGCCTGGAAGATATCTGGAAAGGACTGCAGGGCTGTTACAAAAGCCTCACGGAAGATGTGTGGGCAAAGTACGGGGTGAAAGTTACAAAGTTGGCTGCCATGGGATTTTCCGGTATGATGCATGGGTATATGCCTTTTGATGCTGCAGGGGAGCTGTTGGTGCCGTTCCGTACCTGGCGCAATACCATGACAGGGGAGGCATGTAAGAAGCTGGTCCCTGTGTTTGAGTTCAATATTCCTCAGAGATGGAGTATTGCGCATCTGTACCAGGCGATTGTAAGCGGTGAGGAGCATGTGAAGGAGATTGCGTATTTCACGACTTTGGCAGGTTATATTCACTGGAAACTGTCAGGGCAGAAGGTGCTTGGCATAGGGGAGGCCTCCGGCATGTTTCCCATTGATTCAACCATCTGTGACTATGATGCCAAAATGCTTCAGCAGTTTGACGAGTTGGTGGCGGACAGAAATCTTGGCTGGAAACTTCGGGATATTCTGCCAAGCGTATTGTGCGCAGGGGAAAATGCAGGGGTGTTGACGGCGGAAGGGGCAAAGCTGCTTGACCCCGAAGGCAATCTGTGCGCAGGTGTGCCCATGTGCCCTCCCGAAGGCGATGCAGGCACCGGTATGACAGCAACTAACAGTGTAAGGGTTCGGACAGGCAACATTTCAGCGGGTACGTCTATTTTCTCCATGGTGGTAACGGAAAAGGCGTTATCAAAGGTGCATGAGGAAATTGACATGGTGACAACACCGGATGGAAGTCCTGTGGCAATGGTACATTGCAATAACTGTACCTCCGATTTGAATGCGTGGGTGAATCTGTTTGACGAGTTTGCGGGAAAATGCGGTATGAAGCTGGATAAAAACGAGTTATACGGCAAGCTGTACCAGGAGGCTCTGTCGGCGGATGCGGACTGCGGCGGATTGATGGCTTATAATTATTATTCGGGAGAACCGGTGACCGGGCTGGAAGAGGGAAGGCCCATGTTCGTCCGTATCCCTGACGCGAAATTTACGCTGGCGAACTTTATGAGAAGTCATTTGTACAGTGCTATGGCTGCATTGAAGATTGGCAATGATATCTTGATGAAGGAAGAGCAGGTGAAAGTAGATTCCCTTACAGGGCATGGGGGGTTGTTTAAAACCCCTGTGGTGGGGCAGCAGTTGATGGCGGCGGCCATGAATGCGCCTGTGACGGTAATGGATACGGCCAGTGAGGGCGGTGCATGGGGAATGGCAGTGCTGGCGGCATACATGAGTGAGAAAGCGGAAGCGGAAAGCCTTCCCGACTATTTGAGCAACAGAATTTTTGCAGGGCAAACCGGTACTACGATTGCACCTAAGCCGGAGGATGTGGCAGGTTTTGACGCATTTATAGAGAAGTACAAGAGTACTCTGTCGGCGGAAAAAGCGGCGGTGGAAGGTCTGACATAGGAATATCATCCGGAGCAGAAATAGAAAGGGGTAGAATTAATGTTAGAGAAATTAAAGCAGTTGGTATATGAAGCAAATATGGACTTGCCCAAATATGGGCTGGTGACTTTTACCTGGGGAAATGCCAGTGCTCTTGACCGGGAGACGGGGTTGTTTGTCATTAAGCCAAGCGGAGTAGAATACGATAAGCTGACACCGGAGGACATGGTAGTGATGGATCTGAATTGTAAAAAGGTGGAGGGGCGTTACAATCCTTCGTCGGACACTGCCACCCATGCGGAACTTTATAAGGCATTTCCGGAAGTGGGGGGGATTGTACATACCCATTCCTCCTATGCCACAAGCTGGGCGCAGGCAGGCAGGGGCATTCCATGTTACGGCACCACTCATGCGGATTACTTCTATGGGGAGGTTCCCTGTATCAGGTGCCTCTATGCGGAAGAGATTGCGGAGGCTTATGAAGAGAACACGGGACATTTGATTGTCAATGAGTTCAGAAGAATGTGTAAGGATCCTGTATCCGTTCCGGCGGTGCTCTGCAAGAATCATGGCCCGTTTGCCTGGGGAAAGGATGCCAAAGAGGCAGTACACAATGCGGTGGTTTTAGAGGAAGTGGCGAAAATGGCTTACCGCGCGGAGGCAATCAATCATCACATTCAACCTGCGCCACAGGAGCTTCAAGACAAGCATTATTACAGAAAACATGGTGCAAATGCTTATTATGGGCAGAAAAGTGAATAAAGTGAGTGGTTTGTTTATTAATATAGTGATAAATGAAGAAATAGATCGTATGTTATGTCTGCGGACAGACAGTACGGCGGAATGGAGGAGACGATGAATAATTTAGAACTGCAAAAGCATGCAAATGACGTGCGCAAGGGTATTGTCACGGCAGTTCACAGTGCGAAAGCGGGACATCCCGGAGGATCATTATCTTCGGCAGATTTGTTTACTTTTCTGTATTTTGAAGAGATGAATATTGATCCTCAGAATCCTGACAAGGAAGACAGAGATCGTTTTGTGTTGTCAAAAGGTCATAATGCCCCCGGACTTTATTCGGCGCTGGCAAACAGGGGATTTTTCCCGGTGGAGGATTTGACGACACTTCGTAAGCTGGGATCCTATCTACAGGGGCATCCCTGCATTCATATTCCTGGAGTGGATATGTCATCCGGCTCCCTGGGACAGGGAATCTCCGCAGCAGCAGGTATGGCGCTTGGAGCTAAAATGGGGGGCAAGAGTTACCGGGTATATACTTTATTGGGTGACGGCGAGATTGAGGAAGGTCAGGTATGGGAAGCTGCTATGTTCGCCGGTTTCCGTAAGCTGGACAATCTGTGTGTTATTGTGGATAACAATAATTTACAGATTGACGGACCAATTGATCAGGTATGCTCCCCCTACCCTATTGACAAGAAATTTGAGGCTTTTAATTTCCATGTGATCAATGCGGATGCTCATGATTTTGACGCACTTCGGGCAGCTTTTCAGGAGGCAAGAGAGACCAAAGGATGTCCTACCTGTATTGTGATGCACAGCTTAAAAGGCAAGGGTGTGTCCTTTATGGAAAATAGCATAGACTGGCATGGCAAGGCGCCCAATGATGAAGAATATGCAGTGGCCATGGCCGATTTGGAGAAAATTGGTGCAGAATTAGAGAAAGCAGGTGAAGCATAATGGCAGATCAGAAAATAGTTAAAATTGCAACCCGTGAAAGCTATGGCAATGCACTGAAGGAGTTGGCGGAGGAATTTCCGGATCTGGTGGTATTGGATGCGGATCTTGCGGCGGCAACCAAGACCAGCATTTTCAGGAAGGCGTATCCGGAACGGCATATTGACTGCGGCATTGCCGAGTCAAATATGATGGGAGTAGCGGCAGGATTGTCGCTGACAGGCAAGATTCCTTTTGTGAGTTCTTTTGCCATGTTTGCGGCGGGACGCGCTTTTGAACAGGTGCGCAATTCTATAGGATATCCGCATCTGAATGTGAAAATTGGTGCGACCCATGCGGGCATTACGGTGGGTGAGGATGGCGCAACCCATCAGTGCAATGAAGATATTGCTCTGATGAGGACGATTCCCGGTATGGTGGTTATGTGCCCTGCGGATGATGTGGAGGCGAAGGCGGCCGTTCGTGCGGCGTTGGAATACGAGGGACCTGTATTCATTCGGTTTGGACGTGCGGCAGTGCCGGTGATTAATGATAAGCCCGGTTATAAATTTGAAATCGGCAAGGGTTCCGTTGTCAGAGAAGGCTCCGATGTGACTATTGTGGCTACGGGAATCTGTGTGGATTCTGCTCTCGGAGCAGCGGAAAAGCTGGCGGCAGACGGAATCAGTGCCGAAGTTGTGAGTATCTGTACGATCAAACCATTGGATGAGGAAATTATTATCAACAGTGCGAAAAAGACAGGAAAGGTGGTTACGGTGGAGGAACATTCCGTGATCGGCGGTCTTGGCAGCGCAGTGTGTGATTGCTTAAGCGCAAATCATCCCACATTGGTGAAAAAGCTTGGCATGCAGGATGTCTTCGGTGAGTCCGGCAGTGCTGCGGCATTGGTACAGAAGTATGGTCTGGATGCGGAGGGTGTTTATAAATCCGTGAAAGAATTTATGTAATACGATAAGAGATTGTTCAGGGCTTCGGGGTTTCCCGGAGCCTTTCTTTGTCTGTTGGTCTATTGCTATTGTCAGGCAAATCAGAGTGGTCTGAAGAATCTCCTTATGCAATACTGCTGTGTTACAGGTTAAGTAAAGCTGTGCTGATACTTCACAAATTCGTTTCATTGCTTTGGCAGGTAATTTTGCTGTTGCTCTGAAAAAAATAATTTTATGAAATATCGTCATGTTATGCAATTCTTAGTAAAACCTTAATACTTTTAGTGACAAATATGATACATTTTTACTTTATAGTATAAGTATCATTTGATTTTGGCATTTGGGGAAGAAGCTTTGGAGGGTGCCGGAGCAAAGGTATAATGAGGTGGAGAAATGGTACAACATGATAATAAGGTTCGCAGATACAATGGACAAAGTATAGAAGTTGCAGAGAGAGAAAACAATGCAGAGGTGCTATACGAAAAACGGAATCCGTATCTGTTAGATTATGAGGAAGAGCGCAGGAAGCAAGTGTGCAGCCAGCAGAAAGCAGGCAGTCGCCGGTCGTCCACAGTAGGAGATAGAGAATCTTATGGTCGCCGTACTGTATCTGGATATGGAGAAGACGTGAACCGTCGTGCCGTAAGTGGGTATGGAGAAGATGTGAATCGCCGAGCAGCAGCCGGATATGGAGAAGACAGGAACCGTCGAGCTGCAAGTGGATATGGAGAAGACGTGAATC
>CAMWLE010000053.1 GCA_947175015.1 uncultured bacterium | reverse complement strand
GTGAAAAACCCGAGACAGTCGTGCGCGAAATCGCTGCATTTGCGATTTCTGTGCAACAGTTACTGGTCACGGAGTGAACAATAACTGTTGCAGCAATCAGCACACCCGTCAATCAAAGGAAAAAGGAGCGAAAAATGAGTATGCAAGAACAAAAACCCATCAAAGAAGGTAAGGTGCGTGAAATTTACGATAATGGCGACAGTCTGATTATGGTAGCAACCGACCGGATTAGCTGTTTTGATGTGATTCTGAACAACAAAGTGGACAAAAAAGGGACTGTTCTAACACAAATGTCCAAATTCTGGTTTGATATGACCAAAGATATCGTACCAAACCATATGATTTCTGTGGATGTAAAAGATATGCCGACATTTTTTCAACAGGAGCAGTTTGACGGAAACAGTATGCTGTGCCGCAAGCTTCATATGATTCCTGTGGAATGTATTGTGCGCGGTTATATTACCGGAAGCGGCTGGGCAAGCTATCAAAAGAACGGCACTGTCTGCGGAATCACACTTCCTGAAGGACTGCAGGAGGCCGATAAGCTGCCCGAACCGATTTACACGCCATCTACCAAAGCTGAAATCGGCGACCATGACGAGAATATCTCCTTTGAGCAAAGTGTAGCGTATCTGGAAAAACATTTCCCCGGAAAAGGTGCCGAATATGCCGGTAAGCTCCGCGACTACACCATTGCACTGTATCAGAAATGTGCGGAATATGCCCTTGGCCGCGGCATTATCATTGCCGACACGAAATTTGAATTCGGCCTGGATGAAGAAGGCAATATTGTCTTAGGAGACGAAATGCTCACACCGGACAGCTCCCGCTTCTGGCCTGCAGAAGGTTATGAACCCGGACACAGCCAGCCTTCTTTTGACAAACAGTTCGCCCGTGACTGGCTGAAAGCCAATCCCGATAACGATTGGACACTGCCTGAGGAAATCGTCCAAAAGACCATCAGCAAATATCTGCAAGGATATGAACTTCTGACTGGGAAATCCTTACTTTGATATCATAGAAATAAAAAGCTATGTAGGAATACTTTTCCCCGGATGTATTCTCTACATAGCTTTCACTTTCTGATTTTCTCTTCTAATTGCTTTTCAATTACCGAACCTATCCTTGCTTTCACCAGATCCGATATTTCCTGTGTGGTCATTGTTCCATATTCCTCATAGGATAGCGGCTCAAGAAAATGTACTTGTGTCTTGACCTTACGCAGTGAATTGACGCCAAAAGGCTTATAAGAATCAATGATTGCCACAGGAACAATAGGCGCCTTCGCTTTGGTGGCACATTTGAAAGACCCTGCCCTGAATTCCTGCAAGGTGTTCTTATTATGGTCATAGCCCCCTTCCGGAAATACAATATAACGCCGACCCGCTTTCACCTCATCTGCAATTTTCAAAATGGTCTTCATCTGACTCTTCATATCATGCTTGTCCAGTCTGCTCCCCTGCACAAGATCAATAAAAGAATCCGCAATGGGCAGTTTGGAACGATAAGCATCCATGACAATTGTACAGGGCTTGGGATGCGCAAACATGATTCCCAGAGTGTCATATTTCCCCTGATGGTTGGAATACATGACATATCCGCCCTCCTTAGGCAACAGTTCCTGACCATAGCTTTCTGTCTTAATACGCCCATTATGCATCATAATGGAAATACACCGTCGTGCCATCTTATAACGTTTTTCCTCTGAAAACTCTTCGCTATGCCGCTCAATATAATGTGCTTTGCCAATATAATATATTACAAACGGCAGCGAAACCACTATCACATAGCATAATCTTAACATAATTCACCCCCTGAAATATGTCTCACTGCTGTGTCCCGCTCGTATCATGCAATACTACACACTGTTGTGTAGTATCACATCACACGATATAAACAAGTACATTTTCCCCATTAGCTAATTATTGTCTGTCTCATCTCCTGTTGACCCATCCCAACAATAAGTACAGAGCTTACATCTGTCGATTCCAACAGACGCAATCATATCATCTAACCTATGGTAACGCAGACTGGTAAAATTCAGTTGTTTCCCAATGCGTTCTACCATTTCCTTATATTCAGCCGTATCAGGGTCCGCATAACGCTTCAGATGTGTTTCACTGAAATCCCCTTCCGTGGAACTTCCCTCTTCCTGACGCATCTCTTTCAAAACTCTGCGTGTAATCAGATCCATCTCTGACGCGGAACGTGAAAAATTCAAATACTTACAGCTATATAATAACGGCGGACACGCAGGACGAATATGCACCTCTTTTGCACCGCTCTGATACAAAAACTCCGTGGTTCCCCGCAACTGTGTCCCTCTTACAATAGAATCATCAATCAATAACAGTTTCTTCCCCGCGATCAAATCCTGTACAGGAATCAGCTTCATTTTGGCGATCAGATCCCTCTGTGTCTGTATGGACGGCATAAAAGACCGGGGCCAGGTGGGTGTATATTTGATAAATGGTCTTGAAAAAGGAATCCCTGATTTATTTGCATATCCAATAGCATGAGCGGTACCGGAATCAGGTACTCCCGCCACAATATCCGGCTGTACATGGTCACGTTCCGCCAGCAGGGAACCACAGTTATATCGCATTTTTTCCACACTGATACCCTCATAGGAAGAAGAGGGATAACCGTAGTATACCCACAAAAAGGTACAAATTTTCATCTTCTTACCCGGCTGCACCAAAGTATGCACACCTTCCGGTGTCACCACCGCAATCTCACCGGGCCCAAGCTCTCTGTCCGCCACATATCCCAGGTTCAGATAAGCAAAACTCTCAAACGAAACACAATAGGCATCCTGACGCTTTCCCAGTGACACCGGTGTCCTTCCCAGCAAATCCCTTGCCGCATATATGCCTTTGGGTGTCATAAGCAGTATGGTCATAGAACCGTCAATGCTCTCCTGCGCATATCGAATGCCCTCCACCAAATTATCCTTTTGATTGATCAGGGAAGCCACCAATTCTGTAGCATTGATATCTCCGCCGCTCATTTCCAGAAAATGGGAATGTCCTTTGTCAAAGAGCTCCCGAATCAGCTTATCCGAATTATTAATCTTCCCTACGGTAGAAATCGCATAAGTACCATGATGGGAACGAACGATCAAAGGCTGGGGTTCAAAATCAGAAATACATCCAATCCCCACATTGCCATGCATTTCGTTTACTTCCTTGTCAAATTTCGTTCGGAAGGGTGCATTTTCAATATTGTGAATTGCCCTGTCAAACCCTTGCTGCTCGCCATAGACCACCATTCCCGCACGTCTGGTTCCCAAATGGGAATGATAATCCGTTCCAAAAAACAAATCAAACACACAATCCTCTTTTGATGCAACGCCAAAAAAACCTCCCATGGTTTCCTCCTATTCAAAGTCGCTGCGCGACAGCACTAAAGGGTGAAGTGCACCTTCGTGACTTCACTTGTCCAGCTATCAATTCTTATCAAACTGCACTGACATTTTTTGGCTGGACTATTCCAATTGTCGCCTGCGGCAATTTATTCCGCATCCGCCCATACAAGGGGGATGAATTTCTGGACGCGAAATTCATTCGTCCATAATCCATCCGGGTGTCTATGGGCGGCTGCTAATTGGCTCTATACGTTGATTTCGGCCTTCATGCCCAATAATTCTTTGTTCTCTTCTAATACCGGGCCTATGACATTGTGAAGGAATGCCTCCACCTGTTCCTTAGAACGCCCTACATACCGGACAGGGTCCATGGTTTTCTGCAAATCTTCCAGGGTCATAGGGAAAGACTCATCCTCTGCGATCAGCTCCAGCAGATTATTCTCTTTTCCTTCCACCTTCACATTCCGTCCGGCTTCCATGGAAAGCTCACGGATGCGTTCATGCAATTCCTGACGGTTTCCTCCCATTTTAACCGCATCCATCATAATATTTTCCGTTGCCATAAATGGCAGTTCACTCATCAGACGCTTTTCAATCACCTTCGGATACACTACCAATCCGTCCACCACATTCAGGCACAGATCCAGAATGCCATCCACCGCCAGAAATCCTTCCGGTATGGACAGACGTTTATTGGCGGAATCATCCAAAGTCCTCTCAAACCACTGTGTAGCGGAAGTGATGGCCGGATTCAACGCATCAATCATCACATACCGGGACAAAGAGGCAATCCTCTCACTGCGCATGGGATTGCGCTTATATGCCATAGCCGAAGAACCGATCTGGCTTTTCTCAAAAGGCTCCTCCACTTCTTTCAAATGCTGCAGCAGACGAATATCGTTGCTCATCTTATGGGCAGAAGCAGCAATGCCAGCCAACACATTAGCCACTCTGGTATCTATTTTTCTGGAATAGGTCTGTCCTGACACCGGAACGCACTCCTTGAAGCCCATCTTAGCCGCAATCATGGGATCTATCTTATCTATCGTCTCCTGATTCCCGTCAAAAAGCTCCAGGAAGGAAGCCTGTGTACCGGTTGTTCCCTTGGACCCCAATAACTTCATACCCCCCAGCACATAATCCAGATCTTCCAGATCCAGATAAAATTCCTGCATCCAAAGAGTTGCACGCTTTCCCACCGTGGTTGGCTGTGCCGGTTGGAAATGTGTGAAAGCGAGCGTCGGCTGTGCCTTATACTGCTCCGCGAACCGGGAAAGTCTGGAGAGCACATTGACCAGCTTTTTCTTGACCAGCTTCAATGCTTCCGTCATTACGATAATATCCGTATTATCACCCACATAACAGGAAGTCGCCCCCAAATGAATGATGCCTGCTGCCTTGGGGCACTGCTGCCCATAGGCATATACATGGCTCATAACATCATGGCGAACCTCTCTCTCCCTTGCCTGCGCCACCTCATAGTTAATATCGTCGGCATGGGATTTCAATTCCTCTATCTGCTCATCGGTAATCACCGGTTTGCCATTCTGGCTTAAACCAAGTTCCTTTTCTGTCTCCGCAAGCGCAATCCACAACTTCCTCCAGGTACGAAATTTCATATCCTGAGAGAAAATATACTGCATCTCACGACTTGCATAACGCTCTGACAATGGACTTACATATCTGTCTGTATTCATTTCTTGCTCCCACTTTCTTTTATTAAAAACCACCGGAATTATCATATCCCACAAAAAGTCATAAGTCAATAGACAAACAGGAACGAAGTCAGCTTCTCTTACTCTGCTCCATCATTGCCATAATCTCCGCCGCATAGGAAGGGTACTTATCAGCAATATCCTTAATTTCCTCTATTGCTGTGTCCGCCACACCATTATTATAGTCCATCTGCTTGCGCAATGCCTGCCTGCGCACAATCAAGTCATGACGTATCTCCACCATCTCCCGCTTGTCCAACAGCGCCGCCGGCTGCCCAATCCACCGTTCCGGACTTGCCACACGATAATTGGACATTCTATCTACTAACTGTTTCTGATAATACTCCGTCTTTGCTTCCGCCTCCG
This sequence comes from uncultured bacterium, assembly GCA_947175015.1. Classification (GTDB taxonomy): domain Bacteria; phylum Bacillota; class Clostridia; order Lachnospirales; family Lachnospiraceae; genus Acetatifactor. The sequence goes on along the minus strand of CAMWLE010000053.1, from coordinate 17,543 downwards.
CAAACTGCCTCCGCTCTTCCTTCTCCTCCTGGTACTGTATCCATAGTTTTTCAAGAGAAGCTGCATTTTTTGTACTATATTTCACACAGAGATAGTCGCTTAGATTCTTATTGTTGACATATCGAATTTTCACCTTATTTTGAAGCAAAATCAGTCTGTTGACAGACCTTTCCACATGCCGCAGTTCCCGATCTCCATCCGTATATTTCACCCACGACCACGTAATCGCCACCGCCACTGCTGCCACCGCCAGCAAATATCCCACCCTGGTGTTCATTTCCAGAAAAAATTGCAGTGCCAACAACATCACAACGCACAAGCAAAAGGCTGATATGAAGATCACCACCATTCCCCGCAGATTATTCAACAATGTATCCAACTCCTGCCTGCGGTATTCATAGGCATGACGTTCCCTATCCAACCGCTGCATATCCTGTTTTACCTTTTCCCCGTAGCTCTCGCACTCCTTCAGCTTCACAATGCCTTCCTGCACCTCATCCGCCTGCTTGCGAATACGATAGAAATCACCGTCCGCCATGCGGTTTTTCCTGCTCTGATACCGCTGCCGTTCTTGCTCCAGTGCCATAAGCCGTCTTGCAATGTCATTCAATCCCTCCCGCTCTTCCTCTGGAAGTGCTTCAATCTCTTCTATATCTGTCAGATAGGAGGTTACCATAGAATATTCTCCTGTCAGCAGATTCAGCTCCTTCTTCGCCTCCTCCATCTGTTCCAGGCAATTCTTAATATATTCATACCGTTGCTCCTGATCACGGAAGTTCACATCATCCCTGTCATATACAAGACTTTCCCAATCGTCCGCCTGCGCTGCATTACGCTGTTTTTTCCGAAAAAACTTAGAAAACAATCCCATTCCTTTTATACTCCCACTGTACTACGATAACTATCCTTCAACGCCTGTATCAAACGCTCATTTTCTTCCAGGTATTTCTGCCTGTCCCTCACCCGCAGTTCCTGCCTGTTATTTAGCCGTAAATAATCCGGCTGCTGTTCCCACTCTGTAATCACCTGCTCAAATCTCTTCTCCAATTCCATACTGTCATTGTGCAGCACTCCATGCTCCGTCACCAGATCTATATATTCCTTCTCTTTTAGTTGCATGCGCATGGCAGCCAGATAATCCACATAACTGCCAGCCCCCGCCTCCAACTCACATGCCTTCAGGAAACACTCCGCAGCATTATCATAACGCATCAGACCTGCAAAAGCCACCCCCTTATTATGCCAAATTGCTGCCAGACAGCTTACGGCAGGCAGCGGTTTTCCTTCTGCATCCTGCTCCTGCCATTTCTGCAGCAGTGCATCATAATTCTTTAATGCCAATGTATATTTTTTCTTCTTGACCATGTGATCTATCTGAGACTTACGCCTTTCGATGGCGCTTAACCCCGCCGCCTGTTTCAGCACTTGCTCTGTCTCATGTATGACATTCTTATCATAAAGTCCCACATACTGCAGAATCGCCACTGCAAAAGAGCTGAGTGACCCCTGCTTGTGCACAAGGGGATACAGTGCTTTGGCAAGCTCACGCAATCCACATTCCTGCTCTATCCAATCCAACAGCGCATCATTTAAAAAGGTCAAATCCAACAGAAACGCATCTTCTTTGATACAATAGCAAAGCTCTTCCATACAATAGACACTTCGCTCAATCCCTGGCACATAATATGGTGTTTTTGCATATTCTCCTACACTGACGCTGATTCGCATCCATTTTTACTCCTTTTCTATTTTAAGTTCCGTCTCTTCGCTAAAGCAAGGCATCATCTGAAAATTCTCCCGGGTGCTTTCGCTTCGTGACTGTTTTATGTTCCGTCTCTTCGCCAAAGCACCCTTGACAGGGGTCTACATAATCTCTACCGATTCTTTCCAGATATGTCCGGAGGGTACACGGAATTCTCCAAAGCCAAGATCCTGTACCTCCACTACCAGCCGATTTTCCTCTTCCAGATAGAGATGAAGCCTCAGCCTTGCGATGGAGGCAGGAAAATTTTCCAGGACAATTCTTGTAGTTCTCACCTTTTTCCCCACCAACGGCGTCACCATCAGCAGAATCTCATTTCCATCCTGCAGATACAACTCCACTGTCTGCTCTGCCTCATACCAATTCACTCCTGCATCCAATAACGCACAGTAGGAACTCTCTCCTCGCCGCAGCACTTCCATACCAATATTGGCCTTCAGCTTGTCCGTTCCAAGAAAAACATGTGTCTTCCCCACATCGCTTACCTGAATTTTCTCCTGCACACCATGACAGGCTCCCTTGCTGAACAGATTGTTTCCCTGGAAGACACGCCTTCCCTTACACAGATACCGAAGGGAATCCTTCATCCACTCCCCTCTGAATCCGTCACCGATTAGATATACACTCCGAATTCGGCTGTCATTACAAACCTTTTCCGCAAGGTCCAAAAAAGCAAGATCAAGCGCTTTATCCATTTCGGCATCTGTTCCTTCTCCCAATGAGCCGGTCTGATTTCCTGGACCATCTCCCGGAAACGGGTTGTATTCTTTGGTTTCAATGAACACCACTATGGGCGTGGTATGTCTGTTACATTCCATTCTATACACCTTAATACAGTTGCCCTTATATTCAAACAGAAGTGACATATAGATCCAAAGCTCTTCCGGCTGACGAAGCATATAATTGTAATAGCTCTCCATATAACTTTGGAACATCACCCTGTCCCGTTTCAAATGTATGCTGTCTATCATACGATACAGTACTTCCAGAATCCTGCGGTCAAGTACGGCACAAGTGATCATCAGCGCTGTCAGCTTTTCCGGAGATCCCACCTGGGACAATAATCCCAGGCTCCGCTTCAGGAACAACGCCATTAAAGAAATCGGGTCATAGCTTTCCCCATCTATTACAATCAGCTCTCCGTCCAAAGCCAGATTCCATAAGTTCTCCACCAGAATTCCCTGCCCTTCTTCCGCCTGACGGACAGCCTCCCTGCCATAATACCACTGATTTACGCCAAAACGTTTACACAAAACCGTAGGAATATTATAAACCTCTTCCCCTGCCACCTGAGACAGCGTCTCCACCGCACTGTCTGCGGAAACAGCGTAACTGATCTGACAGTATTCATTGCCGATTTCATATCCCACGATCAATTTATTACTGCTTAGAAGCCCCATTCTATCCCCCTACACTTATTGATTTGATAGTAAAAAAGGTCATAAAATAGCACAAATGTACAAAATAACACTTAATACATGCGCCCGTTCGGCACACATCACAATGTCAGCGCAGTTCAAACAATCTGCCGTTCACGAAATCCTTCCTGTAATATTCTTCCAGCAGCTTGTCCATGGCCGTATATTCCTGAAGGGATTTACGGGTTGCGATATCATTGAGCAACTCATATCTGCCGTTTCCGTCCGTGATATATTGGTCACTTTTCTGAAGCGTACCGCTTGCCGTCAGTTGTTCCTGTCCATCCTGTTCTTCCGTAATGTAATATTGCAGATTCTCACCGAAAAACAGCACAAATTCTTTGAAAAATACTCCATTATATGCTTCCTTCATATACTCTGCCATATACCCGTCCGCACCGCCATCTTCCCCCGGAATCACATAGTGAATGCGGGGCCTTACCCATTGATTGGTATGGTATTCAAGAATGGTCTTATCCGCAAGCTCCTGCTGCACAATCGGGCAATCACTGAAACATTTGAAGAATTCCAATCGGATTCCTTCTTCTGTCAATTCTGCCAGGAACGCATTGCGCATTTCCATGCCCGCTTCATCCACTTCGTCCTTGCTATCGGCAGCATACTTCAAATAAGCCAGCTTACATATTTTCTGTACAGGCTCCCCACGCAGAAACATCTGCTGTATCTCCTGAAACACATCTTGTTCCATCACACGATCCCGCACAAAATAGTCAAATGCACACTGAGATAAAAATGCTGTCTCCAATTCCGTCTTCGCTCCCCTGGAGACATAATAGCGGAATATTTCCATTTTCTCACCAACAAAGGCGCCCGAATACAGCATCTGCCACAGAATCCTTTCGCTGAGTTCATAGCAATCCACTTCATAGGCAATCGCTGCTTTCCAGATATGTCTCAGATTCCTGGTCATTCCCTGATAGTGCATTGCCAGGTAAGTAAGCATGGTACTGCTGTACTTCTTCTTCCGGAACGCATACTCTGCCGCTGCAGTCAGCACAGGCTGCTGTGCCATGTTACATTTCTCCATCAAAGGTTCCAACAACTGTGCCAAAATTCCTGCTTCTATCATGTAGGGGCCATATTTTCCAAGCCATGCTCCGGCCAATTCATACTTCTTGCGAAGCACCATAAATTTAATCACTTCACCCCGCTGCTGTGCCGTAAATTCCTCCGTAGGCAGATTTTCCAGATATTGATCCAGCACCCGCATCTGTTCCGTGTCATAGTAATATTGCAGAATGCGCAGGGAAATCTCCGCTTTCACCTTGCTGTCGGCAGCTCCGGAAGCCACAACCCGCAAGCCCCTCTCTATCCCCTCATGGAATATTCCCTTATAGATACAGTCCTCTTCACACATGTAGAAATCCAATTCAAGATTCCTGGTATCCATGGGCAGCAGCCACCTTAAGAATTTCCCTGGTATCATCAGCTTTTCAATGGTGTACTCCTCATTTTTCAGAAAACGCTTCCCCCATGCATCCTCGAACACAATCGTATAATGACTGCCATACAGGGACACCCAGGTACGTCCCTCCGTCAATACATATTCCGCAGGCTGCAGATTCCCCCACTGATATACATACACTTTCTTCAGTCTGGCATCTTCCACCTGAATCAAATGTGCGAACAAGAGCCTGGAAAAAGAGGCTCCACTCTGTTCGTCCAGCATCTCCGGCCTCAACAGCTTCTGATATAAATTCGCCAAATGTCTGTCAATATGTCCCTTTTGAATCTGTTCTATAATAAATTGCTCTATTTTAGGTCGATAGGTATTGTAGGTCTCCCCTAATTGTTCCTGACGCTGCATCATATAATCATAGAGGTAGGCATTGCGCACATAGTCCATACGATTCTGATAGGAAAAATACATTAGCACCGTCTTGGGTATCTCTCCACCCTCTCCCGAAGAAGGCCCTCCCGCACCGGAATACATCCGCTCCCTGAAGTCCATCTCATCTATATTCATGGACATTAAGTAATACTCGTACAAATTTGTAATACGAATCTGTGCCCTAACACCTTCCTCATACCAGCCAAAATACTTACTGCCAATCCTGCCCTTCTTAATCAACAGGGTACAGATTTCCTGAAGAAGCAGTGTTCTCTCCAAAGACGCTTCTTCCTTTATCCACTGCTTTGTTTCCGCTGCAGCGATTTCTTCCTGCCGCATAGTCCCTGTATCCGCTGCAGACACTTCTCCCTGCCGCATAGTCCCTGTATCCGCTGCAGATACTTCTCCCTGCCGCAAATATCCTGCTTCCGACACAGATGTGTCTTCCTGCCGCAAAGCCCCTGCTTTTGACGCAGATGTGTCCCCCAGGTCGTCACTTTCCTTCCTGGACGGCTTATTTTCCATGCGTTGTCTCTTCAAGGATGGCTTTGCATCCATTTTGATATACAATTCTTCCAGAATTTTCAGCAATACCTCAGAGTGTTCTTTCACCCTGTCCGCCAGATAACAAACCTGTTCCGCCACCTCATGTCTCAGAAATCCATGTTTGATACCATAATATATCACTTGCTGTTCAAAACTTCCCAGCTTACGCAAAAGGGCCGGATTACTGTTGAGCAAAATCAATACTTCTATATATAACACCGGACTGGTACAACCGGTAGCAAAAAGTTGTTCCAGCAACTGCCATCTGCTCCTGTCAGACCGCTGATATTCCTCCGACAAATACAAAAGCAGCCATGCCACACGCCAGTTGGAAATATCATGGCGGTAAATGCGTTCCACCTTTCCTGCTACCTGGCTGATATAGGCGGCATCTCCGTGAATCAGCGTTGTGAGATAGAGATAATAGGCCAGAAGCACATCCCCCGGATTCCTTTTCTCATAAAGTTCCGACACATAATCCAGTATCCAACCGGCCTCATTCATTCGGCCCTCTGTAATCATCAACTGTGCCTGAAACAACCTGGCAGCAATGTTATTCTCATTGACAGCCACCAAAGCTTCCACCAATCTGCCGGTCTCCTTCAGCCACTGAGCAGTCTCCATCTTCCGCAGCCGAAATGCCTGATACAATTTCATCAACTGAACCATTATCCGCTTTTCTCCCGGCTCCTGATTCTTCACCGGACTTCCGGACACCGTTCCAACCTCCACAGGAATCACAATCACACCATAGGAATGGTGCAGGCAGAGCCGACCATAATGCCTCCCCCTGCGGCACAAATTGGTATCCAAAAACACAGGCAGCCTGCAACGGTTATCCCTGAAATCATCTTCCGTCAGTATACTCTTCTCCGTAAACAGAAAATCACCTTTACATTCTATGGATAGCCGTGTGAACCCCCATCCATTCCTCACAATGACAAGTTCATGCTCTACCACACCATAATTTGAGTTAAGTGTCTCCATTTCCAGAGATATGCTTCCCTCTTCTACAAGAAATTCCACTTGCTGCTTTTTTCCCGTCTGAAATAGAAATTCCTCCATGGAATGTTCTTCTGCTGCAGAATATCTTCTCTCCATAGCATTTCCTGCGTCCGGTCCTTTGTCCCTGACATCGGTAAGTGCCCTGTACTCTTCTTTATATCTGGCATCATCTCCGGAGAAAACACAGGCAAACCCAGGGGAATAAAAAAGGTCACATGCCTCCTGCCAACGTTCCTTTGCCAGATTTGCAAATTGAGAAAGAGACTTAATGCTGCCCATAGAAGATTCCAGAACACTATATTCCACGGATACCACAAAAGGCAGATAATACTCTCCGCGGTTACTGATTACATAGAAGCAACCCTTTACCACATCCCCTTCCTCAAGCATCTCACCATGAAAGCGAAAGAAAATCTCCGCTTCAGAACCCGAAAACTTATTTGTCAGACAGTCCATCCGCCAGTCCGAGGAAATTACCGTCCCGTCCGTCACCAGCCCTTGAGGTGCATAAATGCAGAAAGAGCCCTCATATTGCTGCTCTTTTACCAATAACAATTCCAATTTATCACAGGAAAAATTAAGAGAACCATTCTCATAATCAAATTTTCCCTCCAAAATCTGTTCTACCATCTTCTGCATCTATGCCCACCTTCTCCTGTTCCTGTAAAATAAGTGCCGCAACACTTTCCGTTAAGGAAAAACGGTTACAATCCGACTTTTCAGCCAAACTGTAACCATTATACCAAATCTTCCGCCATAGGGCAAACAATTCTTATTCCATGTTCAATTTTTTACTGATCACAAGCCAGGATACCACATATAGACCAATCGCCATCAGCAAGCCAATCAGCGTGTTGAAAACATTTGAGATATCCATATAACTCCCCAGAGACGACTGCCACAGCACAACATTCTGCAGCAGGGAACTCAACATACTCTGCACTATCATGATGCCGATATAGCATACAATTGCCATTAACACCCTGCACTTGGTAAAAAATTGTCCCACAGAAATCGCTCCAAACAAAATCGTCACCATAGTAAATGGGGAAAGCAACGCACAGAACAGCAAAACGCACAATGTACGGGCAATATCAAAATCCAATTCATATTTGAACCAATCCGACCACACTCCCAATGTACTAAAAATCTCACTCCACGCCTCTGACAGAGAATAACCCGCCGGCATAATCGCTGCTATCAGCGAAGATATCAATATCACCACGGACAAAAAGATTGCCAGAGTAACAAACAACATCCACAATCCACTGACCAAAATCTTACTGCCAAGGATCTGGTGTTTTGTGACAGGCAGCGTATGCGTCAAATATCCCTGGTCCGTATACATCGTTCTGTAAAAATGTACTCCAAGATAGATTAATATACCATACATAACGCCTACCAGCATAAACGCATACATAATAATGGTAACAATACTGAGAGCGTCCAGGATACTTGCCCTGTACCTGCCGCTTTCCATATTCTGCCACATAGGACTCTGAAAAGCCATCCATCCGAAAAAGGTGATCACTATGGTAGCAAACAACATCATACACCCTACTTTATAAGTGCTTTTCCATTCATGTTTCATTAATTTGCCTAACATGCGAACACCTCCCTGAAATAAGCATCTACGGACTTGCCATGCTGTTCTCTGATATTGTCTACAGAAGTGTAGAGTACCAGATGTCCGTAACGCATGAAGATCACCTCATCCAACACCTGTTCAATATCTCCTATCAAATGTGTGGAAATCAGCACAGTGGCCGCAGGATTGTAATTATTGATAATTGTCCGCAGAATATAATCTCTTGCCGCCGGGTCCACACCCGCAATGGGCTCATCCAGAATATACAATTCCGCATTCCGGCTCATGACCAGAATCAACTGCACTTTCTCTTTTGTCCCCTTTGACAGTGTGCCCAGTTTGGCGGAAGGGTCGATGTTCAGACTCATAAGCATCTCTATTGCCTTCTCCCTGGAAAAATCCGCATAGAAGTCACAAAAATATTCCAATATCTCTTCTATTCTCTGACTGCCTGCCAGATATGTCCTGTCCGGAAGATACGCCACATGCGCCTTGGTCTCCACACCAATCTCATAACCATTGATCCTGATAGTACCCTGGGTTGGCGCCAACAGACCATTCATCATCTTAATCAATGTAGTCTTACCACTGCCATTGGGTCCTAAAAGCCCGATAATCTTCCCCTTGGGCAAGGTCAATGTAACATTATTTACCGCAATATGCTGTGCATCATAGGCCTTCGTCAGACCTGCAATCTCAATTAATTCACTCATACTTATGCCTCCATTCCAGTTCCGCAACCGCCCTTCAGCAGCGACACAACCTCCCTTTCCGTATATCCAAGCTCCTGCATTCTGGAAAAGAACGTCTCAATATGTCCTTTCGCCAACCCCAACTTTATATTCTGAATCAGCTCCGTATCCTCAGTCACAGACCTTCCATTGGTTCTCTGGGTGATAATTAACCCCCCCCGTTCCAGCTCCGCAAAAGCTTTCTGCATTGTATTGGGATTCACCGCTGCAACGGAAGCCAACTCTCTGACACTGGGCAGCTTTCCTCCCGGCGGATAATAACCGGAGACAATCTGTACCTGAAGCCGCTCTACCAACTGGGCATAAATAGGCCTGTCCGAGTCCAAATCCCATGCCATAACATTCCTCCTTTCTAAACCGGGCACTCACCGGCCCAAAAATTATGATTGTATCAACCTAATAATACAATCATACGTTAAAATTTCCGATTCGTCAATGGCTTTCTGTCACCTTTTCTCAAAATCCGCATATAGTTACCATAACTAATCATAATTGCGCAGGGGTACACTGCCTCCGAAACCCGCATCAATCTTACTCGCCACAACTGCGGCACGAACGCATATCACAGATTCCTCCATGAACCACGGTATCAATCTGCCGCTCTCTACCTCCAATGACAGACATGTATACACAAAGCGGATTGGCAAGCACAAGGCAAATATGGCATCAAGCATATGCACCCCGATAGACGCAAAAAGGATCATTATGCCAGAAACAGATCTGACGCCCGAACAGGAAACGTCTCAAACCATCACCCAGGAAAACAGCACTGCCGCAAACGAAGGCACCATACAGATCAGCGTAGTTTCCACTGTAGGAGAAGTTCCTGTGGAAAATGCCACTGTTACCATATCCTACACGGGTGATCCCAGCTCCCCATTAAAAGTACTTACCACCGACAGCTCCGGTCAGACACCCATAACAGAGCTGCCGGCACCGCCTGTAGAATTATCGCTCCAACCTGATAATGAGCAGCAGCCCTATTCAGAATACAATATTGAGGTTACAGCCGAAGGTTATGAACCCGTCCTGGTATCCGGTTCAGAAATCTTCGCAGGTGAGTTTTCATTACAGCCTATCCGAATGAACCCTTTGGCTACCACTGAAGAAGCTGAAAAAGTGGTCATCATCCCTGTTCATACCTTGTTTGGGGACTACCCGGCCAAAATACCGGAAGACGAAATCAAGCCCATGGCAGAGACAGGAGAAATTGTCTTGAGCCGCGTTGTCATCCCAGAATATGTCATCGTACATGACGGAGTGCCCAGCGACCCCACTGCCAGAAACTATTGGGTTCGCTACAGGGACTATATCAAAAACGTAGCCTCCTGTGAAATCTATTCCACTTGGCCGGAAGCCACCCTCTATGCAAATATTCTGGTGATTATGTCCTTTACTCTGAACAGAGTATATACGGAATGGTACCGGAACCAGGGCTATGATTTTACCATCACCTCTTCCACCGCCTATGACCAGAAATGGGTATACGGAAGAAACATTTTTGAAAATATTGACTATCTGGTGGACAATGTATTTGCCAATTTTCTGTCAAGACCCGGTGTGCGGCAGCCGATTTTCACCTCCTACTGCGACGGGCGCAGAGTAACCTGTTCCGGTTTGAGCCAATGGGGTTCCATGTACCTGGGCGAACAGGGGTATTCCGCCATTGAAATCATACGCTACTATTATGGCAATGATATGTATATCAATACTGCGGATATCATCTCCGGTGTTCCTTCTTCCTGGCCCGGCTATAACTTAGGAATCGGTGCTTCCGGCGACAAGGTCCGGCAGCTCCAGACACAGTTAAACCGCATCGCCAGGAATTATCCCGCCATTCCCACTGTCACAGCGGACGGCATTTACGGCCCTGCCACTGCAGAAGCAGTCCGTGTTTTCCAAAGAGTCTTCCACCTGCCCCAGACCGGCATCACTGACTATGCCACCTGGTATGAAATATCCGAAATCTTCGTGGGAGTCTCAAGAATTTCCGAACCGGGCTGATGCTGCCATAATCAAGAATCGCAGTGGTTCTCTGATTTTCAGAAGCTTTCAGCTAATAGCCCGGCCTGGTTACACATCCAGGCCGGGCTACGCTTTTCACACTGGCATTTTCTCCTTTCCTTACTCTCTATGCTTCAATCACAAAGAAGGAAACTTTGGAAGACTTGGCATCTCCCTTTTCAAATGATATTTTCAAATGATATTTTCAAATGATATCTTCATAAGGGAATCTGCTTCCTACCGCATATACAGGTATGGTATCAAATGTATCTCCATGTCCGCCCTTCGTCATTTTGGCCACGATACCTTTGTCTATCAGCTTTCTGCTCACAAATACCTTTAACGATAACGGATCACCGCTTTTCGTCTTGACTTCTATCCCATATACGGTTCTACGACTGTCTCGGGTTTTCACGCATAAAGCGCGTGAAAACACCTCGCGGTGGCGTAGGTGTGAAAAGTAACTTTACCACTACTGCTCGTATCATATTTATACATCAAAAATCTCCGAAAAATCATTTTCTACATTTTATCTTATCCCATTGCTTGACATCCCTCTTCATGTCTCCTAAACTATAAGTAAGAAATAAATCTAAAAATGCGAGGAACGATAAATGACCACTTTTGAATTTACCATTCTTTTCCTATGCACAGTTATTTTGGGAAGTATCATTGGCGCCTATTCAGGCACTGTACAATATCGAATACAATGTGACGAACCATTGATCACAAAAGAGTGTCATTGTCCGTCCTGTCGGCATACATTGCCCATCCTGCACCAAATTCCAGTTTTGAGCTGGCTCTTCCTGAAAGGACAATGTTACTATTGTCATTCACCCATCTCCAAATCATATCCCCTGACAGAGGGGGGCTTCCTGCTATATTATGGACTTAGTTTTCTCCTATTATGGCATCGCCCCATCGTCCTGACTTGTCTATGGCTGCTGACCATTTTGATTATTTTATTTCTCCACTGCCAGGGACATTTTCGATCCATGATAAAGGGATTCCTTATTTTCGCAGGCTACCATATGCTCTACGGAACACTGCTTTCTTTTATATGTGCTGCCCTGTGATCTCATATACGGCTGCACTATGAAAAGAACCTCCTTCCGGCACAACTGTCGGCAAGAGGTTCTTTTATATCATATTATTCTGTCATTCACCAGCCCACTGCCCCCGTAACATCCAAAATTGCGCAGCCTGTCTTCGAATAATCAATCGGGAATAATAAGAATATGTCCTATATGAAGTTTTTCCGGAGCAACAATTTTCTCCACATTGGTTTCATATATCTTTTTCCAAAGCCATCCCTTTCCGTATACTTCATTGGCAATCTTCCATAAAGTATCACCGGCCCGAACTGTGTAGGTTTTCTTACCTACACCTGTCGAAACCGCTTCACCATTCTGGCCCGCGACTACAGAAGCTGCCGTACCGCCCTGCCCCAGATAAATCTTAATCTTCTGACCGGCATAAATTTGATTCATGTTCTTAAGCACAGCTACATTATCATCATAGATTTTCTTCCAATAGCTTCCGGAACCGTAAAATTTCTTCGCAATCTTCCATAAACTATCGCCGGCTTCTATGGTGTAACTGGCACTTGTGCCATCGTTATTTGCACCATAAGTCATGGAATTTACTGTACCCGCCTCCGCACTTCCGTTGTCGCCTGCGCCGTTGTCATTGGTATCATCCGCCCCTTCATCATTTGAATCGTTGCCTTCATTATCTTTATTATCTTCATTGTCTTCGTCCTCATCATCTTCATCTTCATCCTCTTCCCGGACTTCATAGTTTTGCGCGGCACGCTTCAGTGTATCTGTATCCTGTGTACGGAATTCCACTCCCAGGGTATGCGTTCCGTTTCCTCCCCTTGTCAGTGTCTGGGCCAGAATCGTGATTCTGGTACTGCCGGATTCAGCGTCATAATCCACTCCCTTGATCAGTTTCTCGCCATCCAGATACAAATCTACAAATTCGTCAAACACACCCTGAGAAATCATCGTATGGCTATCCTCATTGTGCATATATACATCCTGTATGCGCTGGTTCAGATTGTACCCTGTATCCGTAGCCGCCTCGACATTTTCATTTGTATTCTCAATGATAGTCAAAGTAAATGTCCTGCTGCTGTCCGAAAAGCTGCTGTAACTATTATCCATACGCACAGTAAAAGTAAACTCTCCTGTCTCCAAAGGCACACCATACAGTTCACCATTGGGCTTAATCTCCATCCCTCTCGGAAGCATCCCGGAATACAGACTATAGCTCACCTTATTCCAACTATATTTGTTATTGTTCTGGATCATTGTGCCATAAGGAACATATTTTACTGTCTGAGGCACTTCGTCAGTGATAATACAGGGATCGCCTATGGTACCGGTCAATGCCAGCACTATCAAAGGAACTTCACCGGACTTAATCGTCAATTGACCGGCGATGTCCGCTCCTGCTGCCACATTTTCTTTGGCCTTGATGCGAATCTTGGCAAGATTAGGCAGCTCGCCATAGGAGGTGGTTTCCTCTATGGTAGAAAAACCTGACAAATCATAATTTCCGCTCAAAGTCCAATACTGATCCAACTCCACAGTATCCGACACCAGCTCCACCGCCAATGCGGGAATTGACTCTGTCCCCATATTTGCCAGCCAGATATCATGAACATAATCATGGTATCCATCCAGCATCATCTCACGCTTGGAATATATCACATTGTTCTCTACATATGTCCCGGCACTTTCGTCAGCCAGGCTGTTAATGTAAATTCCGTTTGCTCCTTCCATAGCCTTCACAACTTGCAGCCAATAATTCTTCGAGTTACTTCCATCTTCCGCCGCTGCTGTATATTGTATATACCCAGCCGAAAAATCATGCAGAGTCTCCCCGCTTACCTCCGGCGTAGTGCTGCCTGTGGTATACAGTTTCATCCCGCTGCTCTGCCAGAAGGTAGGCGCTAAATTAGTCAAATCCGTGTCCTTGTCCACCAAAATGGTCAAATAATTATATTCGCCATATGAATCCATATTGGAAGCGACAACATAGGAAGGAATTGTCTTGCCTGAAGCATCTGCCAGTCCGCTAAATGTCACGCTGGTTCCGCTGCCTGCGCTGCTCGATTGCGGGACATCAGTCTCCTCCGTTGTAATACAATAGCGGTATACCTCCTGATCCGGCGTGTTATCTTCGCCTACAAAAATCGTAAAGTACACACCCTGACTGTAATCCGCTCCATATCCTCCTGTTTTGTAATCATTATGAAACAGGGCGTCCTTGATATCCTCCGCTCCGGCCGCCTGCGCTGCCGCTATGGTTGCGTACTGTCCTACAAAAGCACCTGTGACGGCCTCCTTATTGTCATCGCCATTTTCATCCTCATATGTAAACACCTGATAGTAAGTATCATTTGCGGCATATCCCTGATATAGCTTACAAGTGCGGTATGTACATCCGTCAACCATTTTGGATGAATACGAATTTGTCACATAAATTTTGTTTCCTTCTACTCTTTTAAACAGGCTTTCATAACTTATAGAGTTTCCTCTGGCAAAAATACGCAAGCGAAACGGCAGGCAGCCTGTAACATTTCCGTCTGCGTCAAAAGTTACTATCGTAACCCATGGGTTACCGGAAATCCGGCATAAATATCCCGCATTCTGCTGCGTCATGTCTGCCGCAAAAAGCATCTCTGTAATATCCGTTCCGGCCATAGCCTCTTCTGCAGTCGCAAACTGCCCCTCATATACCTTCATATTGGCATATTGAGGCTCCGCAAACAGCTCTTCATTGACACGTAATCCCAGATAAACCTGTGCCTCCTGGCTTAATTCATTGGACGAAATGTAAGTGTACAGATAACGGTTCGTCTCTCTGTAATCATAATATTGGCTATACCGGGAACTTGACAACACAGATATTTCTTTCCGGTTCCCGGAAGCATCCTGTGTATAGGCTTTTCGCACCAGCCATTCCTTCGATGGCGTAACAGAAGCCGTCACAATATACCGGATATTATCTTCCGCAAGCTGATCGGCATCACCCACAATCATTTCCAACGTTTTAGACGAGCTATAATATGTATTATTGCTTATATTAATCATATCGCCTGAAGTGCTTATGGTATAATCATCACCTTCGCTGTAGTTGAATTGCCTCCACACAATTTTATCCGTGTTGGTCAACACATTCTCCCCTTGCAGAATAGACTTGATGGACACCATGGTTAATTCTACCGGCGTATATGCCTTCAAATCCGCTCGCAGCCTTTTTTCCTCCAAGGGAAGCAGTGACATCGGCATTGTACCGTCATCATCATTGGTGAACTCTTTCTCTTCAGGATATACGATTACAGTATCCCCTGCCACATCCAGGCTCATCTGCGTTACAACCGTACCGTCAAAATACGCAGATACATAAAACACATGCTCACCAATCTTTACACTGTCTTCCGGTGTCATAAACCACTGATTTACAACTTCGCCCTCATAAGTAAATTGTACTTCATAGGGAAAAAACGGGTTTTCCTCCGGAATGTGAATCGTATAACTTCCATCTTCCGCAAAATAATCATCAAACGATTCTTCCTCTGCCGGAGAACCTATTGTAAATACGTGATTTCCGGTATTGTATTGCACTTTATCTGTAAAAACAGGAGCGACATTTCCGGATTCCGGGATAGTTTCCGCTTTATCTCCGGCTTCCGGCGCTGCTTCATTTCCGGGCGTTACCTCTGCCTTGTCCCCGCCTTCCGGCACCACCTTGTCAACATCGGCAATTTCACCACCCGCTATCGACGCTTCCGGATTCGACGAAGGCAACTCTTCCGCTAACACCGATGTAGTTGGTGCAATCAGCAATATTGTCAGCAATATTGCCAACCCTCTCTTGATGGATTTCATTCTCAAAATCCTCCTCTCCTTTGTTTTGTATATCGCGGAATCCTTTTCCCATACAACATTCCGGACGCCGCTTCAAAAATCACCCGCTGCTCTTTCCATCAGGGGTGATTCTTGATCTCAACGCTCAGGAATGACAAGTTCCTGTCCTGCATAAAGACGACCAGGACCCAAAATGACATTTCGATTTGCCTGATAAATCTTCTCCCAAAGCCATCCGCTTCCATATACTTTTCTGGAAATATCCCAGAGATTGTCCCCAGGCATGACCCTGTAAATCCGCTTCTCTGAATTGTCTGCATTGTCTATATCCCCTGCTGTCAGTTTGTTTGTATTGCTATTGTCCATTACAGAGCTGTTCATTGCCGTCAAAGAAATCCGAATCTTCTGCCCAACGGCTATTCTGTTCGGATTACTTATCACGGCGACATTTTCTTCATAAATTCTGTTCCAAAATGCACCTGTACCATAAAATTTCGCTGAAATCTTCCACAGAGTATCACCTGGCATTACCGTATAACTGATGACCGTAATCTCCTCTATCCTTGAACTATCTTCATCATATGTCTGTTCATCATCTTGTTCATCGTCACTGTCGGCATTTGTGCCATGATCTTTGTCTCCGCTGTTTTCGTTATTGTCTGTATCACTATTGCTTTCACCCGGCTTATTGCCTTCGCTATTATCCGTATTGTCATCATTTTCATTTCCATTATCCGAATCCCCGGCATCGGCAATTACAAAATTTTGTGCTGCACGTTTCAGGGTATTATCACCTTGCGTCCTAAACTCGATTCCTATGGTATGGTTTCCTGTACCTACTTTGGAAAGTGTCTGGTTCAAAATAGTAATCCTGGTACTTCCGGCTTCGGAAGTATATTCCGTCTCCTTTATTAATTTGATGCCGTCAAGATATACATCCTGAAATTCCGAATATTCGCCTTCAGAAACCAATGTCTGGCCTCCTTCTCCAGGTAAAGTGCCCAGATTCAGATTTGACACAGGCTGAACAATCTCATAGCCGGAATCTGAAGCAACATCCACGTTTTCGTCCGTATTTTCTATTACAATTAATGTTAATTCTGCATAGGAAGGCAGAAATTCCGGATTGCTGTAGGTCGCCATTACCTTTATCTGAAACTCCCCCGCCTCCAGTGGAATACCATATATTTCACCAGTGTCAGGATACATCTGCAGACCTTCTGCCAGACTGCCTTCCACAATGGAAAAAGTGACTTTGTTCTCGTCATTTTCATTGTTGGTCTGAATTGTGTATGAATAGGGCACGTACTTGACCCTGACTACATCTTCCATGTTCAAATCTGGGGTGGTGGTAGTAATTGTGGGGGAACTTGTTGTATTATTTCGGGTTAGTAACACACTGCTGTCCAGATTTAACGGCAATTCTGTAACTTCCGTCCCGTCAGGAAGACTCCAGAATGTACCGGACACTGCCGGCAGTGCCGCAGACACCATTACATTGCGTGGGGTGTTCAAGCTTGTCAGGCTGGTGCAGTCATCAAACATAGACCCCATGTACATCACTTGGCTTGTAGCAAAGTTTCCCAAATCCAGTGCCGACAAGCCGCTGCAGCGGTAAAACATATGATACATGTTAATCACCTGGCTCGTATCAAAGTTTCTTAAGTCCAGTACAGTCAGACTTCGGCAGCTCTGAAACATACACCCCATGTCTGTCACCTGGCTCGTGTCAAAGC
>CAMWLE010000052.1 GCA_947175015.1 uncultured bacterium | reverse complement strand
CGCTGCATTTGCGATTTCTGTGCATCAGTTACTGGTCACGGAGTGAACAGTAACGCAGTTCAGAGAAGTCACTGAAGTGACAAAATGCACACAAATCTCGATGATTGACTTCGCGGCAGGAACACTGTCTGAACTCTTATAAATTCCTACGTCACATAATACTTCGCCTGGGCATTCCACATCTGCGAATACTGTCCCTCTTTTGCCAACAGCTCCTCATGGCTGCCTCGCTCTACAATCTTCCCGTCATCAAACACCACAATATCATCGCAGAAACGACAACTGCTCATTCTGTGAGAAATGTAAATGCTGGTCTTACCCTTCACCATTTCATGGAACCCTTCATAAATCTGTGCTTCACTGATAGGGTCCAAGGCTGCGGTTGGCTCATCCAACACCACAAATGGCGCATCCTTATACAATGCCCTTGCCAGTGCCAGCTTCTGCGCCTCTCCCCCACTGATATCCACACCACCTTCTTTATCCTTATACAGAAAAGTATCCATGGCATCCGGCAGCCCTCTGACAAACTCTGCTACTCCGGCCCGTTTCAGACAATCCCAGAGCCTTTGGTCATCCCTTGGATACCCTGCTGCCAGATTGCACCATATGGGAAACGCAAAAAGTTTAAAATCCTGGAACACCACACCAAACAGTTCTCTGTATTCCTCTTCCCTATATTTCCTGATGTCAACACCATTCAAAGTAATCATACCCTCGGTTGGTTCGTACAGCCGACATAGCAGCTTGATAAATGTAGTCTTACCCGCACCGTTTTTCCCAACCAATGCCAGTTTATCCTTCATGTTGACCTTGCAGTTTACATGTTTCAACACCAACTCTGTACTTCCGGGATAACGAAAGCTTACATCATGAAACGCAATCTCATACTCACCATCCAGACGCTTTTCCACGGGAATACTGCCGGTTTCATGGCAATTCTCTATTTTCAGCAGATTCAGGAAATCTGTCATATACACACAGCTCTTTTTCAGACCCGCACTATCCTTTGCCAGGTTTTGAAACCCATGTGCCAACTTCGCTAACGCACCTGCATACTGCGTAAATGCACCTATGGTAACCGCATTTGCCAATACCTTCACTGCCACAAACAGATAAACACATACCATAAAGGCCCCATTGACGGCATTCCGGAACAACTTCCCCTGATTCCCCACATCGCACATTCTGCCAAAAAAAGCCCGTGATTCATCATTATATTCTTTGAAATTTTGCAGCAGCATTTCTTTCATATCATAAATCCGTATCACCTTGCCCGCCTTATAGTTTCCCAGCACTGCTCCCAGCAAATAATTAATCTTAAGCTCTATATCCGTATGTCCATGGAATATTTCCTCATCTTTTTTCACAAATACTTCGTTTCCTTTTTTATATACCAGAACAAGTCCACAGCAAAAAGCTGCCACAAGCGCCATGGAAAATGCCGGATGCGCCGCCACAGCCAACACACCACTTTTCCTCTCAGGTGTTGCAAAACACAGCGCCACCGTCATCCCAATGGCCATGGCCATGGAAAACAAACTTTCCAATATATTTCTGTAGACTCCTATGATATTACCCAATCCCCCATACATCATGGCTGTCCGTTCAGATCGGAAAATCGAATCCGCCACCTGGGGCTGCTCCATAGTTTCATAATCAAGAGAAATGGCTTTCTCCCTCATCATCACATAGAATCCCACCAGGAATCGGTCGGCAGATTTCTTATATAATCCTGACAGGAATGTATCTGTCATACCAAAAAGCAATGCCATCAAAATCATGAAGCCTGCATAGATAAATGCCTGTTCAAAGACACCCGCCAACAAACTGTCAACGAGTCTGGCCGTAAGAAACAACCCCAGATAGCTATCCGCCACCTGTAACAACGCATTTATAATGCTCAACGGAATTGCGGAAGAATCTATTTTATGCGCTATCTTCAATAATTCCATTCCGGTCTTATGAATACCAAGGAAGGCATCTATCCTGTCTTTTATTTTTATTTTCCCTTTTTCTGTTTCTTTTTCCATATTCATCCCTTCTATTCCAGTTCTGTATCCATCCTCCCAGCACTGGGATTCTTAGACAAATTCCTATACAACCTCTTTATCAGATTCATAATATTGCGCCTGGGTATGAAACATTGCTGCATACGCCCCCTGCCTCGCAAGCAGTTCACTGTGAGTCCCTTCCTCCGTAATTCTTCCCTCCTCCAAGAACAAAATACGGTCGCAGAACTTCGTAGAGCTGAGCCTGTGAGAAATGAAAATACTGGTCTTCTCCCTGGTCATTTCATAATATTTTTCATATAAACTGCTTTCCGCAATGGGATCTAAGGCTGCGGTAGGTTCATCTAGAATCACTATCGGAGCATCCTTGTACAATGCCCGGGCCAACATCAGTTTCTGCAGCTCCCCGCCGGACAATGTCACACCGGAAGCATCCATATCTTTGTTCATATAGGTCCGTTCTTTTTTCTCCAATGCCTGTACTCTGTCCCACAGCTCCGCCTTTTGCAGACATTCCGTAAGCCGTCCACTATCCATGGATGTCCTGTCCTTACAGGATACATTATCCTCCAGAGAAAAAGAAAACGCGAATACATCCTGAAATACCACCGAGAATTCCCTTTGATATTCTCTGGCAGAAAGTGTTGAAACATCCCTTCCATCCAGATAAATCCTGCCTTTGGTGGGTCGATATAGCCCACAAATGATCTTGATCAAAGTAGATTTACCCGCACCGTTCATGCCCACCAACGCGATTTTTTCTCCCGGAATTATAGTCAGAGACAAATCGTGAATGGTATCCTCCTGATTGCCCTCATACCGGAATGACACATGTTCCAGGCGTATCTCATGGGTCTGACCCGGCTGTACCACCGCCTCATTCCCCCAATGCTTAACCCCGGCGAACTCCAGGAAATCACGATAACAGCTCATATGCCTGTTATTTTCCAATATTTCTGTCAACTGATCCAACATGGGAATCATCCATCTGCCAAATCCTGCCACAATTCCGATATACAGCAAAAACGAACTAAGCCCCATCCCGCCCTGCATCATTTGATAAATCAAATAACCATACACTAAAACATCCCGCACAAGCGCAATACACTTTTCCGCAATGGTCGGAATTCCTTTACTACACCACCACCACTTGCTGCCCCAATGAACAAATTCTCTTTTCAGCTTATCAAATTCCCTGGAAAACCAGTTCCACATGTGATACAGGCGAATATCCTTACCATTGGCACCAATCAATACTTCTTTTCCCAAATATTGATAATCACGCCAAACCCTTTCGTATTTTTTGTCATGCTCATCCGCACGCTTCCTGGTAAGGAACCGTAAACTCGCCGACATACCTGTTAACACAAACAACATCAGTAAAATCCATACATTCTGCCTGCCAATCATCACAGAATAGAACAGCAATCCAAGCAAATTGATCAAAAACGCCTGCAATTTTTGCAGGAATGCCTCTATCCCCTTCCTGTTGCCATAATAGAGGTTCATCCTTGCCCCCATCAGCTTCTTCTGCCCGGTTTCACTTTCAAAGTCCTGATAGTCTGCGTCCATGGCAGCGCCGAAGAGCTGTGGTCCCAAACTGACCCGAAACAGGAAGTTCTTTTTATAACATAAAGAACCCAGATAATCCTTTGTGACACGCAGCCCTTGCAGTACAATGACATAACCTGCCAAAGCAACGAAAATGGCTCCTGGTTCCCAACCGCTTCCCAACAAATGTACCACTGCCCCCGGCAATGCCATAGAAAGGAATGGCTCAATCACAGACACCAAGATGGTTACACCCATGAGGATAAAATACATCACACCTTCCAGCTCCCAAATCCAGGAAAAGGCAACACAATAATTGCCCAAAATTGAATCATGCTTTGCTTCCTTCTCTTTCTTCATAACACTCTCCACCTCCTCTTGGGACACTATAATACAAAAATCCCCCATTGGGAGGATTTTAGCATGAAATGTTTGATTTTTAACCTGAAATGTACTGCAACCTGAAACGGATGGTTCTCGTCTTGTCCTATTCTCATGCAATATCAACAACCTTCTACCGTGCAATCCCTACAAGGGCATTGTCAACTCCACTGCAAAAATTCCGGGCTCGTTGGCCAGGGTCAGGTATCCCTCATATTTGTCCGCCAACGCCTTGACCCTTTTCATACCAAGACCATGGTTCCCACGCTTCCTGGAAATATAATGCCTTTCATCAAAATTCAAGTCTTCCTTTGCGGAATTCTGAATGGATGTATAAAGCTGTGCTCTGTTCACCACCATATAAATACGCAGAAATCTCTGTTCTACCGGAATTACATCACAGGCTTCCAACGCGTTATCCAACAAATTCCCCAAAAGCACACACAAATCCACATCTTCTATGGAAATTGTCTCCGGCAGAATAGCCTTGCAATTGACCCGAATTCCCTTTTGCTGTGCCAATGTCAGCTTACTGTTCAAAATGGCATCCACCATCAGATTTCCAGATTTCACATAGGTATCCACATTGTCCAGATTGACTTCCAACGCATCCAGATATTGCTTCATCTCCTCCAACTGATCTGCTGCAATCTGCGCCTTCATCACCTGCAAATGATTGTGATAATCATGCCTCCAGCTTCGCATGTTCAAGTAGATTTCCTTGATTTCTTCATACTGATGACTCAAAATATCCCTTTGAAAACGCTCCGTCCGCGCCTCAAATCCACGATGATAAGCAAACAAAGTCCCCTCCAGTGACAGAAACAGCAGAAATTCCAATAGCAGAATCCCTATCCCAAGTCCCATATCCATGTCAGAACGGAAATTCCATGAGGCAAAGGTCAAAATACCATAAATCGCCATATGAAGCAGACTGTTCCTCAGCCCCAGATACCCCCTCTCCCTCTGAAGCAGCAGCAATAAAACCACCTCAATTGCTCCATTCCATAGCATCAGAGTCAATGGCGCCTCCGACATAGCACAGACCGACACAAAAAGCCCCGGCAACAGTACCTTCCACCATTGCTGCGGAAATGGCTTCACATCATAAAAAAGTGTATACAAAAAAAGTATCAATGTAACAACAAGCCAGCCTGCAAGACGATGCCCCGGGCCACCCCATCCGGGGAATGGCATATGTATGACAAACAGTACTCCACAAGTCATCGCCCACACAACAATCTTTTTCACATATCCTTTTTCCAATTCACTGATCTGTCCAATGTAATAATGATACAACGCCAGCCATATGAGCTGGATTCCAACTTGCAACATATCGGCTCCTCAATACTTCCTGCGAAAATACCCCATATAGGCCTGGTTCAATGCCTCCCATTTTCCCCTGGCTATTGGAATCAACATTCCGCCATCCATCCGTACATCTTTTTTCGTAATTTTCTCCACATATCCCAGATTGATAAGATAAGATCTGTGCGGTTTGAAAAAAGCTTCTGACTTTCCTTCCAGTTCTTGCTCTAACTGCTGTAGATTGACTCTGCTGGAAATCCTTGTACCATCCCTCTTCCGAAGTACGGTTTCATGACCTTCGCTTTCCAGAAAACAGATATCCGATACATAGACCCTCTCTACCTCCCCGGCAGATATTGTCACCAAAAGCGCCTCCCTGCTGCTCATCCGCTCCCTTGCGCGATCCAATGCTGCATAGAGCCTTTCCCTCTTCACCGGTTTCACAAGATAGGAAACGGCTTCCAAATCATAACCTTCCAGAGCGTACTCCGAATTACCTGTCACGAAGATAATACTGATATGTTCTCCCCTCTGCCGCAATTTCCTGGCCAATTCCATCCCATTCATGCCAGGCATCTCAATATCCAGCAGCAGCACATCCATATCCTTCTTCTCCTCCCAGGCAAACAAAAAAGAATCCGCCGTAGGAAAAAGCTCCACACTGCATAGCTCTTGCTTTTCCTTTCCCCAACGCTTCACTTCCCCGGCTAAATTCTCCAACACTATCATATCATCATCACATATTCCAATATGCAGCATTTTTCCTCCCATTCCAGTTCCGTTTCTGCACTACAGTACCCGAACCTGTTTTCAAATTTGTTCTTAACATTTCATAACCGGACTATTTAAAGCTTCTCATCTGCACTGCCAATGAGTACCTTCTTCCCGCATACTCCACCGAAATCTCCAACATACTCATATTCAAAGTTTTCCCAAATTCCTGATTTCCAATGCTTATCGTCCTCGCCACAGCCTCTTTTCCCTTCCTTCCGGCTCTAAATTCATTCCGTTCCCATTACACTTATATACAGTATATCTACTTTTCTCTTCAAAATCAATGAATCTCCAATAGAAAAACTGCAGGAACGAACCTTTATGTTTCATATTCCCGGCTTTGCTGCTCATAGCGACATTATGTACACAAAACGCTCAAAAAACACTGTTCATCACTCTACCTGTCATGCCGCCTGCGACGGCATAAACAATTGATGAATTAGTGCAAGCCCTGAAGAATGCCAAGTGATCTTGCTCATTTGGCATTCTTCTATGTGCCGCTTAGAAAATCTTCATTTCCTTCACCAGACTCCAAAACACTTGCCAATCCAGTACGCCACACCCAGCACCCAACTGGTAAATATCCCATATAAGATAACCGGCCCGGCAATGGTAAATATCTTGCACCCAATACCAAACACTTGCCCCTCCGCCTTATATTCAATGGCCGGCGCTGCCACACTGTTGGCAAATCCCGTAATCGGCACTAACGCCCCGGCGCCGCCCCATTTCACAATCTTCGGATAGATTCCGAATCCTGTAAGAACAACTGACAAAAGCACCAAAAGCAAGGAGCACCAGCTTCCTGCATCCTGCTTGTCCAATCCTATATTGCTTGCATAGTTTAAGATAAATTGCCCAATACAGCAGATAATGCCGCCGGTGATAAACGCTTTCAACATCTGAAGCCATAAATTATGCGTCGGCGTCACCTCCTTGACATACTGTTCATACTCTTTCTGCTGTTGCTTTTTTTCGCTGCTTGTCTCTTCCATTCCTTTACCCTCCATAACAACCCACAATCACAAGTGCCGCTTTCACAATAGCCCTCCACACATCAGACCACACCTACAAACAACCTCTTTGTTACATCCACAAGACAATAATTCGTAACCACTTTTCTAACAGTATGCGGCAAACACATCTGTTTTATGCACTTTGAAAAAACAAAAATACCGCAATCCCTTTTCAGGATTGCGGTATTTATAAATCTTCTTAAATCACAAACTTATCCATCAACTCTGCCATCATCTCCACCTGATCGCTTTGTTCCTGGCTGATTGCCGCGGTTTCTTCCGAAGTTGCTGCATTATCATCCACCGCTCCTGAGATATTTCCCAAATCCGCATCAATTTTCTTCATATAATGTACATTTTGATCCAACAGATCCGAAATCTGAGACATTTTCTCCGTTGCTGTCTTGGCACCCTCCATAACCTCTTCCATATTCCGGGCAGTTTCATCAGCAATCACATTTCCTTTTCCCACTGCCGCCACAGTTGTTTCTATCAATATGGTCGTTTCCTTCGCGGATTTGGCGGATTCTTCCGCTAATTTCTTGACCTGCTCCGCTACCACTGCAAATCCCTTGCCTGCCTCTCCTGCGCGGGCTGCTTCAATTGCAGCATTTAAAGAAAGGAGATTCGTCTGGGTCGCAATGTCTTCAATGGCGCCAATAATGGCATTGATTTCCTCAGAACATTTTCTAATCTCATCAATTGCCTCTTTTAATTCGTGCATTTTCTGATTGCCCACAAGCAATGTCCTGCCTGCCTGAGAAGCAATTTCCACACATGCTTTGGCCTCATTGGAATTCTTATCCATATCAGCATACAGATTTTCTACCAGCGTTGTAAGATCCGAAACCGTAGTTGCCTGCACCGTACTTGACTCAGCCAGATTCGCAGCAGCATCAGCCAACTGCAGTGAACCTCCCTTAATCTGATCTGACATTTCACGGAGATTCTTTAACGTATGGCGGATTTCCTGACTAATCTTATAGAAAGATTCCCGAATCGCAGAAAACTCACCCACATAATTCTGCTTCAGTGCAATATCATAGTTTCCATCCCCCATCTGCTCCAAAACCGCTGTAATTTCACTGATAATCTTGACCAGGTTATCCTTCATAAACAGAATAGCTCCTACCATTCTTCCAACCTCGCTGTCATCCTCAGTCATATCAAACGGCTCGTGAAGTTTTCCCTCTGACATGGCGACCATCTGATCAGACACCTTTGTGATTGGCATAAGCAGTTCTTCCCTGGAAAATTTAATAGATACAATAATCTGGCGAATGACATAGCAAAAAGAGAGCAGAAAGAAGAACTCTACCACTGTCTGTATAATCACCAGTGTATTCTTCTTTGTATCAAGCCTTCCCTGTATCTCATGAATCACTGTATCTGTCTGGGCATTAATCGCGGCAATATCACTTTCGTATTGCTCGCCAAACACATAGGCAATTGCCTCTTCTCTCTTCCCTGCGAAAGCTGCCCTCATGGCTTCTTCTTCCAATGGTACCAGGCCATCGGAAAGTGCAGCAATGCTCTCCATTTTGCGCCATTCTTCTTCTGTAATATCGTTTTCTTTCAGACCAGCCAATGCAATGTCTCTGTTTTTATCCTCATTCAGCTCCTTCATATAATCATTGTAATACTCTAAATTCCCGGTAACCGAATATGCCTGAACAGCATATGTAAGTGCTTTGGAGCCAAGCCGATATTGATTCAACATCTGTGTTGTCTCCAGACGATCCTCTTCCACCAACCTGACATAGAAATTCATCACTATGGATATAACTAATAAAACCCCTCCCATGGCCAATGCTGTAATCGACCTTCTTACAATAATCCGCAAGCGAAGTTCCTGACTGTTTTTACTAAAGTTATTGGCATCTGCCCTACCTGAATGCTCCATCTTCTTTCCTCCATAATTCTAAACACTACGCTGCCATCGACTACCTGCTAAAGCAAACACAAATCAGGGACATGCTCTGTGAAATTTGGAATCTCCTAGTGCTTTAGCACTATAAAACCTTTAGATAATTTTAACAAATATCTATATGGATGTCCAGATATTTTATGCAAGAAACACAAAAAGCTGGTGACAATTCAGACAATCCCTTATCTTTTCTACAACATAAGGTGCCCTCATGCCCTCCGGCTCCACATTTATTTTTTATGTTGCAAAAGTTTTTTTGCCGTCTCCATACAAATCTCACGATCAATTTGGGTTTTCACATATTCCCGGAACAACTGTTGAATGTAATCCGCAAGTTCCGAAATGTCATCTGTATTGTAACTTAATCTGCTGATTTCGCATAAAATGTAATAATAATCTTCATCGTCCCATGCGTTTTCCGGCGCTTTTTCAA
Source organism: uncultured bacterium (assembly GCA_947175015.1). GTDB lineage: Bacteria > Bacillota > Clostridia > Lachnospirales > Lachnospiraceae > Acetatifactor. Next base: position 13,987 of record CAMWLE010000052.1, on the reverse strand, counting down.
CACCTGCCATTTCATTTATGATAATCGTTAATGCTCTGAATTCATCATATATTTCATCTGCACTTACAAATCCTCCTGGCCACTGGTCCTGATCCAACTCAAATGGCAAAATAGAAAAACAGCTTTCCGGATATTGACGAAATCCTTCTAATAAATAATAACGTTTTTTTGCCGCCTGTGCTTTCTTACTTGTTGAATATATGCCAAGAAATTTGGTTTCAATTGTATCACAAAATTCATAAGCATGAATGAGCAGATAAATCTTTCTCATAATCCCCTCCTTACCTCCCTTGTTTTCTCATAAATTGTTTCCCTACCAAAAAAACGGCAGAACTTTTGATTCTACCGTTTTCTTAATCTTATTTATATTTTACTGCCGTACCATAAACCATAACTTCCGATGCCCCCGCCATAATCGCACTGGTGGCATACCGCACATTTACCACTGCATCCGCCCCCAGCTTTTCGGCATTATCCACCATACGTTGTTCCGCAATGCTTCTGGCCTCTTCCATCATTTCTGTGTACCCCTTCAGCTCGCCGCCAACGATAGATTGCAGTCCTGCGCCCAGATCCCTGCCAATATGTTTGGACTGAATCGTGGAACCGCTTACCATGCCAAGCATTTCCAGCTTTTTTCCTTCAATGTAATCCGTATTTACAATAAACATGTCCGCCCCCGCCTTTCGCTTCATTATTTTCCATTTAGCAATATTTTAATATATAACAAATACTCTGTCAATATCCCAATATGATTCAGCCTCAAACGAACACAATCGCTGCTTTAGCGATTTCCATGAAACAGCACCCTCTTACTGACTTGGAGCATCTTCATTGCCTTCACTGCGTATCACCAGAAGCGCCACAGTCAATGCCATCACTGCCACAAGTATATTACTCACCATCATGGTAATTCCCACACTTTCCGTTCCCAAAGCAGTAAAATTCTGCAATACCCACAATACCGGAATACGGAATAAGAAAACCCGGCTGAAATTTATCAACAGTGTAAGCTTCGTCCTGCCAAGTCCGAAGAGCAGCGCCATACAGGAAGATAGTACTCCCAATGGAATACAGCCGCCAATCAGTTCATAACGGTTAATCGCAATGATCATCTCCTGAAATTCCGTGTTCACCACGCCCTCCGAAGTGGCAAACAAGAGACTGATGGAACGCAGAAACGTCATTGTGACGGTAAGACCAACCGCCCCTATGAATACATTGATGCAGATAACCTTCCAAAATGCTTCTATGGCACGCTTTCTGTTCCCATTCCCCAGATTTTGACTGATAATGGAAGCACAGCCCTCCTGGAATCCGTTCTGGGCACTGGTGGTAAAACCGTTGATATTATTGGAAATCCCCAAAGCCCCTACTGTCAGGGAGCCATACATGCTGCTCATAAAATTAACCACCACCTTGCCAAAAGAAAAGGCCACTTTTTCCACCATAACAGGAAAAGAGATATGAAGCATGGGCCCCAGTATTTCCCTGTGAAAGGAAATGTCTTTCAAGGAGAATGCAAACGCACTGTCCTTTCTGGTCATATGGTAAATCCCTGCCCCCAACATAATACTCTGTGAGACCACAGTTGCCACTGCAATCATGGTAATATCCGACTGCAGCACATATACGAAGAATGCTGTCAAGCTCAACTTAACGGCAATCACCGCGAAATTCAGGTACAATATTCTCCGTGAATTCCCCCTGGCACGTTCTACAGCGATATATACATTATTCAAAAAACTGATGACAATTCCCAGAAGCTCAATGGCAAAATAGCGGCTTCCAATGGCAATCAGATTTTCCGGTGTTCTGGCCATCCTTAACATTACCGAAGAAAACGGCATCAGACAAAGCAAAATAATCCCCAGAATTCCGCAGATGCCAAAAAGGGAACTGACCCGCTTCTTCACCAGCTCGTAATCTCCCGCACCATACGCCTGGCTGACCTGCAGGCTGCTGCCGATGGCAAGACCGCCGCCCACAGCGGAAATCATATGATTGATTTGCGAAAGATAGGATACTGCAGAGACAGATTCCGCACTGATGTGGGATGCCATCATGGAATCCAAAATCTTAAATGCCATGCCAAGACACTGATAAAGCGCCAGCGGAAGCCCCACCTGCAGCAGGAGCAGCCATAAATTACCATTCAGAGCAAACTCACGAAAATTTTCATCTTTCTTAGAAACAGTTAGTTTTGCTTTCATCATTTTCCTCTTTTCCGTATCAAATCCACTTGTCACAGTCTCTCATCTTCCTGCTTCTCAATCCCTATGATTACTCTATCTCAAAAAACAGGATTTTTCCACGAAAAAACGGCCTGAATTTATAAAACTACAGATTTTTTGCTCAATCGGGTAAAAACGTGGTATACTTACTATGAACGAACCGAAATTTACTCAGAAAGCAGGAACCCATATGAACAATGTGTCAGAGAATCCATTTTCCATCAGTCAGCTCAAACGAAATGCTTATTTTAACATGAAGGAAACGCATGTACATTCCTATTACGAAATTTTCTATCTATTGTCCGGAAAGTGCCGTTTTTTTGTAAATCACACAATCTATGTGCTGAATAAAGGGGATATTATCGCCATTGAAAAAGGCTCTCTCCATAAAAGCACTTATCTGGAAGTGAAGTCTCATGAACGCATTGTAATTAATTTCACGGATCAATTTGCCAATCCCCTTTATGATGAATTCGGCAAAGAACTGGTTCTGAAATGTTTCAAGAATCCTCATATGACCATCCCGGCAAGCCGACGGGAATATGTAGATGACCTGATGCGGAAAATGGAACTTGAGTACAAAACGCAGGACATGTTTTCGGAAAGGCTCTTAAAAAACCATTTGTATGAACTATTGATTTTCCTGATTCGCTGCCAGGAATTCCAATACAGCACCATAGAAGAACTGGATGCCGCAGACGAAGCCATACAGAGAGCCGCCAAATACATCTGCATGAATTTCCAAACCCCCATCACGCTGGCAGATGCAGCAAAGCAGGCAAATATGAGTCCATCCTTTTTTTCCAGGAAATTCAAGCGCACTACCGGCTTCGGTTTCAAGGAATATTTAAACAATGTCCGACTTAAGGAGGCTTCCACCCTTTTACTGGAAACCAACGATTCCATCACAGATATTGCACTGCGCTGCGGTTATAATGACAGCAATTATTTCGGAGATGTCTTCAAGAAAATAAAAGGAATGCCCCCCTATCTGTACCGGAAGCATAAAGGAATGATGTGACAGCTCCACCCCGACACAGAATCCACCCCAAAGATTTATATGGCATCCTCTTCCCGCCCTTCCCGTCCGGCAGTGGCAATGAGAGCCTTGTCCACATCCTCTTCATAATTTCGCATGGCAACTTCAATAGGCGTCGGGTCTTTGGTAATACGCCTGCCGCCTATATGGTTGAAAAAGAGAATAATCCCTGCCGCCAGGCCGATAGAATAAGACACTTCCAATGTATTCATCCCCTGGGGTTCCCGATTCATCACCATCTTATATATTTCAGTGAATACCTCATTGATTCCCACATCATTGTGATAAGCCATAATGGTAAATGCCGTACCAAAAAAGCTCACCGCACATACCAATGCCGCCTTCACCCACTGCTGCCACCCCTTATGTCTGTTAACGCTGACCCACTCTATCAGCACATCCGGCTCCCCTACAATCTGCACACTGATGTTGGGACAGGCATTTTCCATCAGCTCTACTAACTTTAATGAACTGATCACACATCGCTTTGTATCGTTTTTGCCAAAATGATGTACCTTCAGCGCCTTCAGCTTCGCTTCCACTACTGTGTCGGCACACCGCAGCGCCCCTATATCCGACATAAAGACATTCTCGGTCTGCACCTCCACATTTCTGTCACATTTCAAATAAACTGTTGTGTTTGCCATGATAAAAATCCCTGTCCTTCATTTATTTTTCACAATTCTATGCAATATGTTCCGTTCCTTACTTTCTTACACGGTTCTATGCAATTCCGTCCAGAAATAAATCAGAGAACCACAGATTTTCCCCAAAGCCATACTGACCACCGCAAGCCCCAACCCATGCCGGAAGGAAATACGCCTTGAGAGAATCGGAATACTGTCAAGCATCTCCGCAATGGCAAGGGCAAGACATCCGATAAACATTCCTGAAAACAGCCCGAACACCGCCTGCCATACCGTACCGATTCCATACAACAGTGATAGATGGTTGGGAAATTTCTGCTGCCACCAGTCCCCGAATTGACAATACTCAGGAAAAATACTGAGCACACAGCCCATAAGTGTGCCGAAAATCACCATTTCTTCATATAAAATTACATGTTTTGCCGTGTGCGTCTTGCCGGCGAACCTGGGAACCAACCCCACTGCCACCAATACGGTAAACACTCCCGCTGCCGCAAGCAGCCCATAGCTGCCGCCAATTAGAATCAGAAAAAAAGTCCCCATGATACCATAGCCATCCTTCACTCTAATAAGTATTTCTGATGAACTATAGTATAATACGGAATTATAAATTTATGCACTCATTACTTCGTTATCCTCCCTTACCGCGAAAAAACTGCAAAGCATTTGGTATGCCTTGCAGCCCTTTCCGTTTTTGCTGTTTTCAGCAGGTAATTTGTAAGCCTGCAAAACGATTCTATACAGAAACAGAGATGTTTGCACTCTGTTGTGTATGAACCACTTCTCCTGTTTTCGTATAGGTTACAGGTTCTTTTACAGCCTCGGTCTTCACTTCTTCAGAATCCGTATGCTCCGCATCCATATTATCTTTTACTGCTGCTTTTCCCTCCTCACTGATTTCCAAGTGAACTGTATTGTCACCCACGTTTCTGTTATCGTCAATTCTTTCTTCCTGCTTTTCACGTTCTTCTCTGCGCTTCCGGATAGCCTCTTCACGCTCTAATTTCGCTTTTTCCCTTGCTTCCTTTGCATCTTCCTCCATTCCTTTGTCAGCTTTCGCCTTATATTCCTCTGCCTTGTCCTCAAATTCACATGCATACCCCATTGCCCGTTCCATTGCCGCCGTATCGCCCTTACGCCTTGCCTCCTTATAGACACGCATGGGAGTATTCTGCAGATTCATATTTGTCCTTGCGCCTACAAGTCCTTCCATCGTCTTCGCATTCATAGATATCTCCTCCTTTCGCCTTCATCTGTTCTTTCGACAATATACCTGCACAGTATTAGATTACTGTTTCAAACAGCCTGTTTCATGTCATGTGCGGCATCATTTAGAGGTATCAGAATAGAAATCATGAAGATACCGTTTTCGGCTTCTATATGCACCACTCCGTTATACTTATGCACCACATCACCTACGTTCAGCAGACCGATTCCATGCTCTTTGGAATTTTCTTTCTTCGTAAATCCGTCCCTATACTTTTCCCTGATATCCATACTGTTTTTTACTTCCAGAAGAAAGCATTTTTTTACTGTTCTTGCCTGAATATGGACAAAACGACACTCATCAGAACGCAATCTTTCACACGCTTCCAACGCGTTATCCAATATATTTCCCAACAATACGCACAGGTCAAACTCATTGATACAACATCCTTTCGGCATCTGCATGTCACATTCCCATTTGACACTTTCCCGCTCTGCCTGTTTCCGTTTCTGGTACAGCAGGGCGTCCACAACCTTATTCCCCGTTGTATCCCCGCCTGCCGCAAAGCTGCTGTCCTCCATATTTCTCAGATATTCCCCCATCTTCTCCCATTCTTTACTTCGGAACAGCCCCGACAGGGCAATGATATGGTTTTTCATGTCATGCCTTAACCGTTCTGACTGCCTATACTCTTCCTCCAGCATTTTGTATACCGCTATCTGTGAATGATATTGACTGCTTTTTTCCTGTTCCAGATAAATCCGATCCATTCCAAACACATAAAAGCCTGTTGCAACCATGGACAGGAGCGTCAAAACACCAAATTCTGTATGGCTGAACATCTGGTCATAATACAATCCCATATTTCCTTCACTTCTGACTATAATGCCAATGCTCGCACCCCATCCCGCCAAATCGATCACTGCTATGAGCATAAGCAGCGGGACTGCCAATATGATATACCATTTTCCCGACTTGCCGTAGAAGACCGACCCAAGCTGCTTGGACATCCAGTATACAGCCAATACGACAAAACAAAAGCTGACACCTTCAATCAGCCCCATTTCCCACTCACCTAATAACGGTTCCGGAATCTTTTTTACCGTATGCCGAAAAAACAGTACCATACATGACAGAAGCGCTCCACAGAAATTTCCCACCAGTGTCATAGCCGTCATCAACAGGGAAGCAGATAGCATTTTTTTCTTACTGTCTGCTTGAAATAACAATAATATCAATCCCATAAAAAATATATGATTCAGCATCATAACAAAAATGTATGGAACAGCATACCATCTATTGACGATATCCAAAAACAGCCAGCTACAAAAAGAACAAAACAAAAACAACAGTTCATTCTTTCTTACCGCTCCCAAATATTTTTTACAGAATTGATTGGCCGCCCATAGATACCACAGATAGCATGGCGCTGGGATTAATATATCTGCATAGTCTGTAATCTGTTTCATAGAATGCCTCCGTTTTTCCGCATAACCTTAAGTACTTCCTGACAGAATTCCTCATATCGCCTTTTTGCGATCATAATTTCTTCTCCATTTTCCAGTATCACTTCCTGCCTGTTATACACATCAACATATTTTAAATTGATAAGATAGCTTTTATGGCATCTGAAAAAACCTTTATCCCGTAGTTTCTTCTCTAATTCCCCAATCTGTTCATAATATGTAAATATACCTTCTGCTCCATGAACGTCGATCATTCTTCCTTTGATCTCGAAATAATATATGTCATCCAGAAACAGTTTCTTTTTCTGTCTTTCCTTACTGACAATGATAAATTCCTGCGAACGATTTTCTGTTTTTAGAATGGCTTTTTGCAGTACATTTTTGAGTTTCCTGTCATCTACCGGCTTCAGCAGATATTGAAAAGCCTCCACATCATATGCTTCAAACACATACTCTCTGCTGGAAGATACGAATATAAGTATCTTGTCAAATGCCTTCTCACGGAAAATCCGTGCTGTTTTCATGCCATCCGGATCACACATCATAATATCAAGAAAAACAATATCAAAACTTTCAGATGCCTGCAGCAACTCCCTGCCGTTCTGGAACTGACGGATGATATATGGCATTTTCATCTCTTCCAGAATTTCTCTGATTTTCCTTGCCATACTGCAGCATTCTATAACTACATCATCACATACTGCTATTGACAGCATTTTAACCACCTGCCTTATATGGGTATATTTATATATCGACACAAACAGAAACAAAGTTTTGTACATGGCATGAACGGACAGTTGAATGTAATGACCGGGTAGAAGAAATATTGCGAAAGATTGCAGAAAGCAGCAGCGGAAACGGCCGGAGTGCAGGAAAAAATATAAAATCCATTCCCATTGTCACAGAAATAGTGTATAATGAAAGCGGAATTTTCAAGCGCAGAAATTACAGCAACGGAGGCCGAAAATGATAGCAATATGCCCAAAATGTAAAAACCACAAATGGAACAAGACTGTGGAAGGAAACCATATTATCTGCCCGGAATGCGGAGCCACATGGAGTTTCAAAAAGAAAGCCCTGTATGTAATCACCGGTTGCAGCGGCGTCGGCAAGACAACCACCGCCCAGGAATTACAGAAGCTCACAACAGATTATGTGGTGCTGGACGCCGATATCTTTTACAATATTATGCCTCATGAAAGCGAAGAAGATGATTTCCAACAAATAGAGCAGATGTACAGTATTTCCAACAATATTTCCCAGTGCGGAAAATCTGTTGTCTGGGCAATGGCTGGCAATATTGATAAATTGCTTCAAGTATATCAAGCCCGTTTCTTCAGCGAAATACGGGTTCTGGCATTGGTCTGCGGCGAAGAGACTTTACGGATAAGAATGACCAAAGGGCGCGGGATTACCGATGAAGGATGGATTCGCAGCTCTGTTGAATATAATGAATATTTCAGAACACATGAGAAAATAGGCGAAGTTCCTTTTTCCACAATGGATATAGGTAACAAATCTCCTGTGGAAGCCGCAAAATGTGTCCTTCATTGGTTGAATATCACAGGAAATACCCATGCAACAGACTGCCCCACCTCGTATGAAAGTCCGAGGGTTTTACTGTGAAGGTGCACACAAACCCGCAAAGCGGCACGCTGCCTTTGGAAAGCGGGTTTGACGCACTGCTGTCTTGCAGAAACAGCAAGTCACGCAGAAAGCTTTCATAGAAACTGATAGGATAAAGCCGCGCATATAGAAAGAAATCACACAAACCAGAAGGATTCAGAAATGGAATATATATACAGCCCCAAAATGAATTATGAAGATTATGCCAGCGGCCGTGTCTTATACGGAATAAAGGGCATTCCTAACTTCCCTGTAAGACTGCAGGCCGAAATTTTCAGCAGGGCCAAAAATTACCTGCAGAAAAAATCAGACCTGACAGTATACGATCCATGTTGCGGCGGAGGTTATTCGCTTACAGTACTTGGATTCCTTTTTCATGATGAGATAAGCAGTATTTGGGGAAGTGACATCAATCCCGAAATGATTGCCTGCGCACGCAAAAATGTTTCTCTTTTATCAACAGATGGATTGCAAAAACGCAGTGATGAGATTAAGATATTGTACGACTTGTATCACAAACAATCACATTTTGATGCGCTTGAAAGCTGCAGAAGGCTTGAACAGATTCTTAAAAAGGATATCAAAACAGAAATATTCCTCTCTGACTGCACAAAAGCGCTGCCCAGACTTAACCCTGATATTATCATGACAGATATTCCTTACGGAAATCTTGTACAATGGAACGAAACGGTGCTTCCGCCTGGAGAACCATCGTCATTAGATGTCATGCTTGAACGCCTGTACGCAATATCAAATGATAAGACCATACTGGCTGTCTGTATGGACAAAAAGCAGAAAATCACCTCTGATAAATGGATTCGGCTTGAAAAGAGTAATATCGGGAAACGGCGGTTTGAAATTTTAAAACTTTTTACAGCGTAAAAGAATTCATATTTCCGCCGCCGACAGCAGAAAAACATTTTACTACAATTACATCATATCTTTACCCAATCAAACATTTTTTCCCCGAAAAGGCAAAGCCGTATTTTCTGATGTTTTCCGGAATGATACCGTTTTCCTTTTCCATCTGCTTACTTACTAATATACACGAAATATGCCTCAAATACAATGTCTGAAACCATGAATCATTCTTCTGTACCTTCAAACAATTCTTCTCGCAAAAAATTGTTCTATATAAGATTAGCTTGTCCTTGTTTCTTAATAGTCTTGTGAAAATTTGGCAGAAAGGCTATAATGATATAGGTAGCTCACATCCAAAGGAGGACGACATATGGAATTAGACGAAAAAGCGAAAGCTCTTATTGAAAGTGTTAAAGCACAAACGACCCCTGGAAATCGCAGTTTGGACATAAGCGTGTTTGTTTCGCAGAGCCTGCGAGGAAAGGAACTTAATTTATATGAAGCATATTTGCTCAGTGGAATGAAAATGGAATTTACTCGGCTTTCCTATGTTCAACCTGCCTGGTCTAACCGAGTGCGTATTTCAATCTTACTTGAGCTGCTAAACCTTAGACTTCTTGCAGCAGTATTTGAGGAAAAGAGTGAGGAAGTACGATGGACCAGATATGCTAAAGAAGCATATTCCATGAACCAGGAAAAGCGACCGCACTATATTTTAGATCATTATCAGGAATATTTAGAAGAAACTATTTCATCGGAATTTTTGCAAAGTCTAAAAGATGTTCGCGCCAGCAGGAGCAAACCGTTTGACAACGGCCCATATCATACTGATGTGTTTCCATACAACAAATGCAAGTGTGAGGAACTTTTGTTACAGGGAAAAACGCTTCCTCGCAGAAACAAAAAAGTATGTAGCGCCATAGAAAACTTGTTAGTGGAACTTGCGCTGATATTAGAAGAATAGAGTATCGACCTGTGGCTCAAATTTTGCTTTCGCTCATTTGTCCCCTTGGTCTGCTGCTTGTTGGGGAAATCCCAAAACAGAGCGACGGCAATAGGTCTTAACTATCCCCGTCGCCCGCCATTTCTCGGCCTTTTTTTAATCTCTATGAAGTTCTTTGTTACTATATTATCTTTTTATCTTTTTTGTGGTGTTCTTCTCAAACTCCACATCACGCACTTTCAGCTTATAAATACGTTTATAGAGCGGTGCCGTGTTGTTATATGCATCAATCATTTTCTGCAGTTCAGCGTGAACATCCTTGATTCTTTTCTTTGCCGCATACTCAAAATCAGGGAAAATCTCCGCCTCAATGACACCTTCGCTGTCACGCACAATCACTTCCTGCACCAGTCTTTTCTCCCCTAACTTATTCTCAATCTCCTCAGGAGACACGTTCTCGCCGTTAGGCGTGATAATCAGGTTTTTCTTACGTCCGGTGAGGAACAGGAAGCCGTCCTCATCCACATATCCCAGATCGCCGGTCTTCAGCCATCCATCCTCAAGGGTCTGCGCTGTTTCTTCCGGCATCTTGTAGTACCCCTGCATGACGCTCGTGCCCTTTACCCATATCTCTTCCTCCACAATTTTGACCTGGCAATTGGGCATACATTTTCCTACGGAACCTGCTTTCATAGCACCATTGCAGTTGGTACTGATAACAGGAGCACACTCCGTCATGCCGTAACCCTGAAGGATGGTGATGCCATATTTCTGAAACAATGCAATGTATTTCGGATTTAAATATGCGCCGCCGCTGCAAACTGTATGAAACTGCTTTCCAAACACCTTCGCCTTCATAATCGGTGCCGGAATCAGCGCCGCCTCTTCCAGCTTTTTCGCCAGCGTTTCCACCATAAGGGGAACCATCAAAATCATATTAGGCTCAAAAAGCTTGATATTCTGAGCCACTCTCAACAGAGAATCATTGATGCAGATTGTGGCTCCTATGGATGTTCCCTTTAAAATATCCATGCTCAGACAATAGGCATGGTGTATAGGAAGCACGCTCATGACCACCATTCCGGGCTCATACCCCATATCCAGTGTGGTGGCATTTTCCGCAAGATTTCTGTGGGTCAGCATAACTCCCTTGCTCTTTCCGGTGGTGCCTGATGTAAACATGATTGTCGCCAAATCCTCCGGCTTCGGATTACAGTTTACATCCGGTGCTGCTTTTGCGATCAATTCCCACATAGACAGCGCATTGGGAACTGTACTCTCCGGGTGCATGGCAATGAGATTCTTCAGTCCGCTGCAATGTTCTGACGCTCTTTGCGCCACTTCCGTTTTTGTCTCATCATACACCAGGGTCGTCACATCCGCCCTGTCAATCAGCTCACACAGATCCTCCGCTGGAAGATTTGCATCCAGCGGCACTGCCACGCTGCCGCTGCTGACAGTGCCATAGTATGCAGTGATCCATGCGTAAGAGGTGGCGCCTATAATAGCAATATGCTTTCCCCGTTCTCCAAGGCCTGCCAGCACCGCTGCAAAGCGCTCACTGTCGTTTCTGAGCTGGGTATAGGTCTTTGCCTCGACCCTTGTCTCCTTCTTCCCGCTTTCATTGGCGCTCTTTACTTTATATCTGACAACATCCTGCGCACCATACGCTGTTTCTGCCTCTACCAGCAGTTCATATATTGTACTCCGCAATTCCTTCATAATTCCTCTCATTCTGCTGCATATCAATTTTGTTAATTATATTTTTCTTTGAGCCTTCTGACCACATTCGTTCGCCAATGATTCCTTGGAAAAATACCATCATGCCGCAGGTGTCACTCAGGAAATCCTTGAGAGATAGTCGACTGCTTCCTGCACTGTGCGGATATTGGCTGCCTCCTCCTGATTGATCTCCACATCCAGCGTTTCCTCCACCTCTCCCAGCATACTCATGAAATCAAATGAGGTGAATCCCAAATCCTCCATAAAGCGTGACTCAGGCTTGATATCCTCCTTTTTGACTTCTACATAATTTACAATGATATCTGCTAATTTATCAAACATTGTTACCATCCTTTCCCTGTCTCCGCTGTTCCTTAGCACAGTGTCTTCCTGCAGGAACTGGCATATTTTTACTGTCCTTTTGTCTATACCTGTATCATTTCAGTGCCATCCTTCATTCAATTCCACTCCATACCGATACAGCTCTGTATAGAACTTCTTCCGAATATATTATCCTATATCAGCTTGATAATATCCCCTATCTTCAGATTCGGACGCTCCGTTCCCTTGAACATTATCTTGCAGATATAATAATAGAAATACTCAAGCTGTTCTCTGCTATATGCCCTGGTCTGATGCTCGAAGCTGAAATCCAGACCATTATCCTCAGCCCTGTGCATAACACTCAAATACATTCCGTCCGAATAGTAGCCGTTGCAATATCGCTTTGTCTTATATCTGATATCGCCCAGATCCGTCAGCCCCTTTTCCTTCAGCGTCGCGGGCTGATATGTGAGAGAGACCGTCTCATATCCCATGCCCTGAGGTGGCTGATAATATTGTCCTCTGTAGGAGAGATATTCTGCCGGATTAAAGTTCACATACCGGAAAACTTCATTCTGTCTGTCCCTAATCTCCTGAATTCCTTCCAGAAAACTCTTCTCCTCAGATATCACCGTCCGGAATGGGAAACAGTGAATACGTGTGCCTCCTGATTTTTTCTCCAAAAGAGTTGCTCTGCGGGCATATGCAACCTGCATAGACACATCATCACAGTGATTCAGCTTCTGCAGATAGGTTCGTATTCCCATGATAAGCAGGCATTGAAGAGAAATATGCTGTTCCTGACAGAATTTCATAAGTCTCCTTGTAGGTTCCTCTTCTAAATGGAAGATGTCTATGGCTGCCGCAAAGCTGTCCGACCCTGTAGGTGCCGCCCGGAGATTCGGGTTACCTGTGATCGCTCTGGCTTCCTCCAGTCGCTTCGTTCCCTCTATACCATTGTAGACAGGTTCAGATTCCTGAATCAGTTTATAAAAATACTCCCGATCCCTGGCCTGCGCCTTGCTGCCAGCCTCGTAAGCCAAATCTTTTTCCACCTGTTCAATATAGGAACGCATATCGGCGGGATACGGAACACCTTCAAAATTGGCGCTGCAGTACAATTCTATGACATCCTTCATAAAACAAATCATGGACTGTGCATCCATGAATCTGTGATCTCCTGCAATAAACATGCCTTCATAACCATCCGGCGTCTTGATAATGACGACCTTATTCATAGGCGCATCCTCCTTATCAAAGGGAATGCGTGTCCATGCCGTCATCTCGGCTTCCGCCTCCTCCATGGTTCTTCCAGAGAAATCAACAAAAGCTATCTCCCGCTCTTCTTTATCGGCGATATATTGATACCACTCGTCTTCTTTTTTATCATACGCAAGCCGCGCCCGCATGGATTCGCAGCGGTCATAGGCCTTGTATATTGCTTTTCTCAACTCTTCAATATTAAGCTGGAATTCGATGGTAAGGCTCGTCCCTACATTCAATATTTCCTTTCCCGGACTGTACTGCGCATAATAATTATGAAACTTCTGCGCCACTGTCAATGGGTACACCTTGTGACCTTTTCTTGTTTTCATGCACTATTCTCCTATTCCAGTACCGTCCCTGCACTCCAGCGCCCTTTACGGGGAATCAATTTTCATCTGCACAGTTCGCATCTGTAAATTGATTCCGGGCGCTTCCGTTACGGGACTGTTTTATTCCAGTTCCATCCCTGCACTCCAGCGCCCTTTACGGGGAATCAATTTTCATCTGCACAGTTCGCATCTGTAAATTGATTCCGGGCGCTTCCGTTACGGGACTGTTTTATTCCAGTTCCATCCCTGCACTCCATCGCCCCTATATGGGAATCAATTTTCATCTGCACAGTTCGCATCTGTAAATTGATTCCGGGCGCTTC
>CAMWLE010000051.1 GCA_947175015.1 uncultured bacterium | reverse complement strand
TCTAAAAGCATTTTAAATATTTGTATATATTGTCAGTTCTGTATTGATATATAGGACTGGCAATTTTACCTTCTGGAATTCCTACAATTCAATTTGTCAGATATAATCGCTTATTTTTCCATAAAATGTGGCAATCTGCTTATTACTGTAAATTGTCACTTTATCCTTTCCTTTATTTGCTTTAACGTACATGGTGTCAGCACTTACCATTTGCAACAGTGATGCGGAAAAATTAATGCTGCACCGCGAAACTTACATGTAATTGGCTGCTCACTGCGGCGGTTCATTGATTGTTTGTGCTGCCGCTGGTGCAGCACAAATTGCATAGTGGAGTGCATATTCCGTCTTGATTTTATGCTGTAATTGTGTTTTAATGGTAGCGGCAGATATTGTTAAATAATTATCATTAAGGAGAGGGATAAAAATATGAGCAGTATGAGAGGAATAGATACGCCGGTCAGGGAACGCAGAAGGCGAGTGTTTCGGGAAGTAGCAAATCTGGCATATCATTCTTCAAATCTGAAGGATGATATGGAGGCGCTGCCTTATAAAATTGTAGATTATGAAGAACCTTTGTATTGGGAGAGTGTGTACCGGGATCGTGCCATTATTCGAGAACGTATTCGTCTGGCGATGGGCATGAGTCTGCGGCCGGAGAACAGAGAGCATCCCGGACATTTGACCCAAGGGTTGGAGGAAAGCAATATTGATGAAAAATATTATGAGCCGCCGCTGATGCAGGTGATTCCTTCCGCATGCAATGCCTGTCCTGAGAATCGTTATGAAGTGACCAATTCCTGTATGGGGTGTGCAGCGCACCCATGCCACAGTGTATGTCCCAAAGGCGCGATTTCCATGAAGGATGGTAAATCTGTGATTGATCAGGAGAAATGTATTCAATGCGGAAAATGTAAGGATGTGTGCCCATATGATGCTATTTGCCATAAACAGCGTCCCTGCAAAGCGGCCTGTGGGGTCAATGCGATTAAATCCGACAGATTTGGCCGGGCTTATATAGACAATGATATGTGCGTATCCTGTGGACAGTGTATGGTAAGCTGCCCTTTTGGTGCCATTGCGGATAAATCCCAAATATTCCAGTTGATTCGTGCCATGCAGTCAGGGAAACAGATTATCGCGCAGGTGGCACCGGCCTTTGTGGGACAGTTTGGACCCAAAGTGACACCGGATCAATTTAAGACAGCATTAAAAGAACTGGGATTTGCAGATGTATATGAGACTGCTTTGGGAGCGGATATGGGGTGCATGGCGGAGGCAGAGCATTATGTGGAGGAAGTAGTAAGTGGAAAGCAAGCTTTTGCATTGACTTCCTGTTGTCCATCCTGGTCTGTGATGGCGAAGCATCTGTTTCCTGAAACCATTGATAAGATCAGTAATGAACTGACGCCAATGGTGGCAACTGCCAGAATGATTAAGCAGGAACATCCGGAGGCTCTGGTGGTATTCATAGGTCCCTGCGCCTCTAAGAAGCTGGAGGCCAGCCGGAGAACTGTGCGGTCTGATGTAGATTTCGTGATTACCTTTGAGGAATTGACAGGGATGTTTGAGGCAAAGGGAATTCTGTTGGAGGAGATTAAGGCCATGGATGAAATGCAGGATGCTACCGGCGCCGGACGTGGTTATGGTGTGGCAGGCGGTGTGGCAAGTGCCATTGAGGAATGTATAAAAACATATTATCCTGGCACAGCGGTCAAAATTGAACATGCGGAGGGACTTGCGGAATGCAGGAAAATGCTGCTTCTTGCAAAAGCAGGCAAAAAGGACGGCTGCCTGATAGAAGGGATGGCTTGTCCAGGGGGCTGTATTGCCGGTGCCGGAACCAATATTGCTATTGCGCAGGCGGCGAAGGAGGTCGCGAAGTTTAAAGCGGCAGCAAGGAAGCCGGTGCCCGCAGATGACAGGAAATCGTAACAGCCAAGACAGACATGAAACTGTTTCAGGAAATCATTTTAAATATGTGATTTTGCTTGCAGTTTCTTATAAAAGGTATTAAGATAAGGATATTCACCTCAGTTGTGAGGGGGTGGAGCGGGCACTGTAGTGCAGAAACGGAACTTAAAATGGTCCAGCTAAGAAATGTCAGTGCAGTTTGATAAATATAACTGGACAAGCACCGAGTGTACTTCAGTCGAGCAGCGACTTTGAATAGGAGGAAAAAAATGAAGATCAGGACGAGATATGCGCCCAGTCCCACAGGGAAAATGCACGTGGGCAACCTGCGGTCTGCTTTATATGAGTATTTGATTGCAAAGCATGAGGGCGGTGATTTTATGCTTCGGATCGAGGATACCGATCAGGAGCGTTTTGTGGAGGGAGCTACGGAGATTATCTACCGTACATTGGATAGAGTTGGTTTGAAGCATGATGAGGGACCGGATAAAGATGGCGGTTATGGTCCTTATGTGCAGAGCGAGCGGGTTGGAACCGGCATTTATATGAAATATGCCAAAGAATTGATCGAGAAAGGAGAAGCCTATTACTGCTTCTGCGACAAAGAGAGACTTGCTTCCCTGAAGACAGAGGTAGTGGAGGGAAAGGAGATTTCTGTTTATGATAAGCATTGCCTTTCTCTGACCAAGGAAGAGATTGAAGCGAATCTTGCCGCAGGGAAGCCTTTTGTGATTCGGCAAAATAATCCTGTAGAGGGAACTACTACGTTCCATGATGAGTTATATGGGGATATTACGGTAGAAAATTCACAGTTAGACGATATGATATTGATCAAGTCAGATGGATATCCCACCTATAATTTTGCCAATGTGGTAGATGACCATACCATGAACATCACGCATGTAGTGAGAGGAAATGAGTATCTGTCGTCTTCGCCGAAGTATGTGCGTCTCTATGAGGCATTCGGATGGGAGCCGCCGAAATATGTTCATTTACCTTTGGTGACGGATGAAAATCATAAAAAGCTGGCAAAAAGAGGCGGAAGCACTTCTTTTGAGGGGCTGTTGGAACAAGGTTTTGTGGCGGAGGCAATTGTGAATTTTATTGCGCTTCTGGGCTGGAGCCCGGAGGACAACAGGGAGATTTTCTCCTTGGAGGAGTTGGTTCAGGAATTTGATTATCACAGAATCAGCAAATCTCCTGCAGTATTTGATATGGTGAAGCTGCGTTGGATGAATGGCGAATACATCAAGGCAATGGACTTCGACCAATTCTATCAGATGGCGGAACCTTATCTGAAGAAGGCATTAGGTGTGGAAGGAGAGTCTTCGGCATCTTCAGCAGGGGTAGTTTCTTTTCAGGAGGAAGCATGGAAGAAAATTGCTGCCATGGTGAAGACACGTATTGAGGTATTTCCGGATATCATGGAAATGGTTGACTTTTTCCGGGAGCTGCCGACATATGATGCGGCCATGTATACACACAAGAAAATGAAGACAAACAGCTCTTCCTCTCTGGAGGTGCTTACGGAGGTGTTGCCGCTGTTGGAGGCACAGGAAGATTACAGTAATGACGGGCTGTACAATATGCTGTTAAAATATGTGGAAGAAAAAGGATGTAAAAACGGTTATGTGATGTGGCCCATCCGCACAGCGGTATCTGGGAAACAGATGACGCCTGCGGGCGCAACGGAGATTATGGAAGTGTTGGGTAAGGAAGAGTCTCTGAATAGAATTCGGAAAGGAATTGCGCTTTTACAGAATGTCTGAGTTTCGAGAGCCGGACTGTCTGGAAAAACGTCTGAGTAAAATGAACGAGGCGCAGCGTCAGGCTGTGGTTCATGGAGAGGGGCCGCTGCTGCTTTTGGCAGGGCCCGGCTCAGGCAAGACTTTTACTATTACAAACCGTATTTTATACCTTTTAGAACAGGGGGTTGCGCCGGAAGCAATTCTGGTCATTACCTTTACCAAAGAAGCGGCTTTGTCCATGCAGAATCGCTTTCAGGAGATGGCTGCGTCAGGAGGCAATATATATTATCCCGTCAATTTTGGAACCTTCCATTCTGTTTTTTTTCACATTTTGCAGGAATCCCGTGTTCTGCAATCCAATCAATTATTACGTTTATCAGAAAAGAAATCTCTTTTATTTCCTATTTTACAATCTTATAACAGGCAGCAGAAGATGTATCCGGACAGCAAGGCGGATGCCTTTCAAAGTTTCAATGAGGATGTGGTCCAGATGTTGTCTGCTATCAGCTTCTACAAAAACACCATGGAGTTATCAGGCGCTGTCAGCAAGGCTCCGGCAAGGTGGCAATCCTGTTTTGAGGCAGTCTGGCAGAACTATGAAGCCGCTGTGAAGAGAACGGGGCGAATCGATTTCGATGATATGCTTTATGTCAGCAGGAAGCTGTTGCTGGAAAATAAGGCTATCAGAGGCTATTGGCAGAAGCGTTTTCGCCATATTCTAATGGATGAATTTCAGGATATCAATCCGGTACAGTATGAAGTGGTGAAGCTATTGTCCGCAAGTCCCTATAACCTTTTTGCAGTGGGTGATGACGATCAGGCCATCTATGGTTTCCGCGGTTCCGAGCCGGATTGTCTGAAACGTTTTCAGGAAGAATTTCATGCAAGACAGCTTTTGCTTGGGATAAATTACAGAAGCCGTTCCGAAATTGTGCGGGCATCTCTGGCAGTGATCGGAGAGAACAAGAACAGGTTTCAAAAGCAGTTGTTGGCAGCAGAACAGACAGCAACGCAGGCAGCAAAACGAACAACAATGCAGACTATAAAACAGACAGCAGCGGTGACTTTAAGCGATTTCACTGACAAAGAGGAAGAATATACCTACATGCTGCAGTTATTATCCGAGCAGGTTCTTACAAAAGAAAACTGTGCTGTCTTGTTTCGGACCAATTCTGATATGCAGGGATTTGCAGCCAGATGTAAAGCGGCGGATATCCCTTATGAAATGCGGGAGAAAGCGGCCAGTATCTATGAACATTTCATAGTGACAGATATCATGTCATATCTGCAGGTGGCACAGGGAGAGGGAAAGAGAGAGCATATGCTGCGCATTATGAACAGACCTTCCCGGTATATCAGCCGCGAGGCAGTGGGAGAGGGACCTGTGGATATCAGCGCAATGCAGGCATATTATCATCATGCGTCACTGCCGGAAACTCAGAGAATCAGTGTGTTAAACGCATTGGCACGATTGGAAAAACAACTGCAGAGTATTCGTAAATTATCACCATTGCCGGCAGTAAACTATATTTTGAAAGCAGCAGGATATGAGCAGTATTTAAAAGATATGGCAAGAGCAAGGCCGGAACGGCTGCAGGAGTGGCAGGAAGTATTAGAGTGGCTGAAGGAAGATGCGTCAAGATTTGCGAGCGTCAGAGCATGGAAGAATTTTCAGGAGGAATATACCAGAACATTGGAACAAGGCGGTGGACAGAAGAGCCGGAGCGGAGTACAGCAGATTCAGGATGGAGCACAGATCGCAGTCCATCTTCTGACAGTACATGGTTCCAAGGGATTGGAATTTGACAGAGTATGGATTCCTGACTGTAATGAGAAAAATTTTCCTCATGGCAGAATGCCGGATGAGAAGAGCGTGGAGGAAGAGAGAAGAATATTTTATGTGGCCATGACACGGGCGAAGAAAAGCCTGGAACTCCTTTATCTTACAGGGACAAAGGAGCGGCCCAGGCAACCTTCCAGATTCTTGAATCCCCTCAGAGAATTACTGAAGCAGGAATGAGCATATATGCAGTTTGGCAACAGGAATAAGCATATGCCAACAGGAACAAATTCTGCAAGCGAAAGAGTTCCGTTAGTCCATCAGCTCATCAAATTCGCAGTTGTCGAGGTATTCATCAAAGGCATCTGCAACTTTTTCATATTCATCATCATCTTCGATATAATCCAATTCGGGTTCTTCATTGGGATCGTCGGGATTCTCGTGATAGCGATAAAACCACACTTCGCCATCCTCATTGTCCTCTTCTTCCTTGATTGGCAGCAATACAATATAATCTTTGGATTCAACAGTCAGAATCGTAACAACAGCACAGTTTACAATTGTGCCATCATCAAGCTCTAATTCTACTGTCATTTCTTCGGCTTCATCATCATTTACTTTTTCCATAAAAACCTCCTCTTTCTGGTCTGGCAGGAACCTGCTGTTTTCGTTTACGCATGGCTTCTTACTATATTTGTTTCTATTTGCCCAAAGCAAACCTATTATATCTTTTTTTTCTAAATAGCGCAAGGGGCATATTGCGGATTCGGGTGGAACGGAAGATAAGTAGTATCGGAAGAAATATTTTTGTAATATATTATTAAGGAATTTGAAATTGTTTTCATTTGTGGTAGAAAAATTCTTAATAATTTGATATAATACTTAGGTACTATGTGAGACTTATGATTGCTGATTCTGTTCATGTAGCGTAGAAAGGAGGTTTTCAGGCGAAAATAATCATTTCGGGCAATCGAGAGGCTGGAGTGCGGAATTTGTATGCTCATGTTCTGTTCTGGTTTAGCGGGTACCTGATGCAACTATAAATGGGGTATGTGTCTGTGCGTTGCCTGACACAGCGAATGAAACAAGAGCAACGCAGAAATGAGGGTAAGGATGCAAGGAGAAGATAGGAAGGATACAGGCAACAGAACAGATAGAACAAAACAGAATGAGCAATTTGTCAGCATTGAACAAAAGATTTCCAAACGTTTTGGTCAGGTGATTATTATATGTTGTATTGTTTTGGGAGTAATCACATCCATATTAAGTTATGTTTCTTCCATCAGCGCAGTTTCAGAGACAATCAATAATACTTCTGATGTAGCGGCTGATTTGGTTGCGGCGGCAATTGATAAATATGTGTCTGTGGCTTATGAAACAGGCAGTATTGCCAGACTTGCCGATCCTGACAAATCTGTGTTGGAAAAATCGGCTATCTTAAGGCAGAGAATCAGTGATCATGATTTTACTGGTGGTTTTCTGCTTGACAGCAATGGAATTGATCTGATTTCCGGCGTGAATCTTTCTGAAAAGGATTATTTTAAGGAGGGTATGAAGGGGAATACTTATGTGTCCACACCTGCATACAGTTCTGTCACAAATGCCGTATCATTTGCAGTGGCGGCACCTTTGTGGGAGGGAGGCATTCCTGGGACCACACCGGTTGGCGTTGTTGTCTATGTTCCCAACGGTGAATTCTTAAATGATATTATGCGCTCTATTCAAGTGGGAAAAGGCGGCACTGCATTTATGATCGATTCTAACGGAATTACCATTGGCGACATCAATTCGGAAATTGTGGGAGTGGAAAATTGTCTTACGTTGGGGGATACGGATTGGAGGCTCAAAAAGTTCAGTGAAATCTGCAGAAAAATGGTTGCCGGAGAGAATGGCACAGGTACATATACGTATGGCGGCGTTACCAAGGTTGTTGCCTATTCACCGATTCCGGGTTCTGAAGGATGGAGCATTGGCGTAGCGGCGGTGAGAAACAATTTCCTGGGGATGTTTTATCTTTCCCTGGCGCTTACATTGGTTTTTGTTGTGATATTTGCGGTTTATGGAATCAGGTGCGGAAAGCGATTGGGGAAGGCAGTGGCAAAACCTATCGGCATATCGGTAGATCGTCTGAAACTGTTATCAGAGGGAGATCTTCATTCTGCCACGCCGGTACCGGAGACCAATGATGAAACGGCGATATTGATGAAGTGTCTGGCTGAGACAATTCATGATCTGAAAATAGTGATTTCTGATATCAGTGAAGAATTAGCCGAGCTGTCAGAAGGGAATTTCAGAATATCCATTGATAAGACATATAAAGGAGATTTTGCGCAGATCAGTGAGTCTTTCCGGGGAATTGTAACTGCATTGAGTAAAGCAATGAAGGATATAGACAGTAATGCGGAATGTGTTCAGAGAGGCGCTACGGATTTGGCGGGCGCGGCACAGTCTCTTGCAGAAGGGGCGACGGATCAGGCCAGCGCAATCGAAGAGCTGACAGCGATGATGGCGGATATCTCTGAGAAAATTCAGAACAATGCCAGGAATGCGGAGAAGGTAAGAGGGATTGTCGATAATATGAACGACCAGGTGATTGCAAGCAATCAGCAGATGCAGTATAATTCGGATGCTATGACAAAGATCAGAGAAGCTTCTGATAAAATTGCGCAGATCATCGGCAGTATTGAAGAAATCGCGGATCAGACTAATCTTCTTGCCTTGAATGCCTCTATTGAAGCGGCAAGAGCGGGTGAAGCAGGGAAAGGTTTCGCAGTGGTAGCCACACAGGTAGGAACGCTTGCGGAACAAAGTTCTGAAGCTGCAAGGAATACGAAAGATTTGATACAAAGCGCTATCACGGCGGTAGAGGAAGGAACCAAGCTGACAAAATCTACGGCAGAATCATTACTTGCTGTAGTGGATAATGCTAAGATAGTCAACAAATCTGTTGCTGAAATTGCGGAAGATTCCGATAATCAGGCAGAAGCTGCCGCCCAGATTTCAGAAGGAATCAGCCAGATTGCCTTTGTGGTAGAGTCTAATTCGGCAACTTCCGAAGAAAGTGCGGCTGCTTCCGAAGAATTGTCCAGCCAGGCAGATTTGTTAAAAGAGCTTGTGGGCAGATTTCAGTTTTATGATGAATAAAATACAATAATGGGAGAGAAGTAAGAGAGTAAATGGAAAACAAGCGGATGAGCGTTGCCTGTATCTGTGTATTGACGGGCAGTTTGTATTGTATGGCGGAGATTGTGGGGGAAGGTATTTCGGGTATGGATGTTGTGCAGGCAGGAGTCTACATGACAAAAGCCGGACGGAACAGTATCGAACATGGATCGACTGTCTCGGCAGGCAGACAGGGGAGTGGACAACAGGAAGATATGTTGACAACGAGCGAGACTGATGCGGCCGACGCCCTTGCCTCAATAGATTCTGATAGTTCGCTGCAGGCGGATGGCAATGGTGATATGGCGGCAAAAGTCACTCTCAGCGGAGGAATTCAGGAATTTTTCGAGCGGGGAACCGAATATGTCAATGAAAAGTTGGAATATTACGGGTTGTCAGAAGAAGATCTGGCTATGTACGGGGCAGTGATGCTCTTGGAAGAGGAAAATGAATATGCGGATCTTGCCATTGCCAATGTGACCAATTATGTGAATGTACGATCGGAACCGAATACAGAAAGTGCTATTGTAGGGAAAATCTATCATGGGGCAGTAGCACATGTACTGGCAACGGCGGGTGAGGAGAATGATTGGTTTCAAATCGTGTCCGGGAACGCAGAGGGATATATTAAGGCGGAATATTTCTTCTATGGCGACGAGGCACTGGCGGTAATTGATGATTATGTGACTCGTTATGCCGTGGTACAGGCGGACAGGCTGAATGTACGTGAGAATCCCGGAATAGAGTCAAAGCGGCTGGGCTATATTGATAAAGAAGAGCGTGTCAGGCTCTTGGAGCATACATTTCTGGATGACGGAGAAGAATGGCTGAAAGTGCAGTATACAGATAGTGTTACGGGCTATGTGGCGGCGGAATATGTGAATATTGTAGAAGAATTTGTGTATGCGAAGACACTGGAAGAGGAAGAAAAGGAACTGGCGGAGAAGAGGGCATTAGAGGCCAGAAGGCAGGTTTCCGAGGCGCAGGCTGCAGAAAATACTTCTATCAGTGTGACACCGCCCAATACGAATTATTCCACGAATGAAGAGCTTCGCAGTGAGATTGTGGACTATGCAATGCAATATCTTGGTAACAAGTACGTGCATGGCGGTCAGACGCTTGCAGGAGGGACGGATTGTTCCGGCTTCACAAGTTTGCTTTATGCTGAGTTTGGCTATTCATTAAGCAGGACACCCGGCGGGCAGTTGTCCAGTGCGGGAAGAGGGATTGATTATAGTGAAATACAGCCGGGAGATATTATCTGTTATGGTTCCGGAGGTACTTGTACACATGTGGCGCTTTACATAGGGAACGGGCAAATCATCCATGCTTCGACGCCTACAAAGGGCGTTGTGATAGGAAATGCAACCTATACTACGATTCTTGGAGTAAGAAATGTGATTGATTAAATTCAGGATGTGTACTTTGGGCAGCTTGTTTGTATGAATGTTGTATCAATTAAAAATCAATCAAAAGTCCCCCATGCTTTATTGCATGGAGGACTTTTGATTTACTCTATTTCGTCTGTGTGAGGCGGAATATCTGTCTCAGATAAAATATCCTTTCTGTACAAAACCATCTCTCCGAAAGTATTTTGACTTTGGTTCTGCAGGTCAGTAAGGTGGAGCGGAACTTCTCCATAATTCCAGATACCGTGTTTTAATGCCATTTCTTCCGTGTAGTCTTCCAAAGGATAGACACCTACCAATCTGACAGGGCCGCTTTTATAATGGCATACCAGGGGCAGAACACCAGTGTTTGCCTCTGCGATGTACACATCTGTCTCTGTGACATGAAAAGTTACCCAGGCCATTCCTTCCAGCATACATTCTATCTGCTTTTGGGTAGATACATAGTTGCCAAGAGAATAATAGCATAGGGCGCGGTTGCCGTTTTCGGCGGTGACCCATTCTATGGGTTGAGGAACATGGGGATGTGCACCAATAATCAGATCCGCTCCGGCTTCTGTCATTTCCTCAGCAAATTTCCGTTGATACATGGAAGGCGTGGACTGATATTCCGTCCCCCAGTGGGGAAAGACAACAACAACATCTGCATTTTCTTTTGCTTCCAGAATATCTTCTGTCACCTGTGGATTCAAGGTAGTGAAACTGATACGGCCTGTGTTGGCGTCATAATCACAGAGCATATTCAGATGCCCCATAAGGTTGAAAGGCAGTATCTCCATATTGGGTCCATAAGTGTAGTTTAAGATGGCAAAGGTAATGTCTTCTATGGTCAGATAGGAGATACGGGAGTCAGTGGCATCTCCGGAAATACCCGTCATCAGAACCTCCGGATACTGTTCCCAGAAAGAAGCGCAGTACTCAATGCCTGCCAGTCCCTGATCAGCAGCATGATTGGTGGCGTGAAGCACTACATTAAAACCTGCATTGGCAATGGCATCACCAACCTGAGTGGGGGAATTGAATTTGGGAAAACCGGAAAACCCCAGTTCATTTCCGGCGAAAATGGTTTCCTGGTTGGTGACTTTGATATCGGCTGCTGCGAGAAATTCAGAGATATTCTCAAACAGGAAGGTGTAATCATAGGTGCCGTCCTCCAGTCTGCCAGTATTTACAATACCCATGTGCATCAGGTTGTCTCCCAGAGCCATCAGGGTAATGTCGTATTCTTCAAAAACCGGTTCTTCCGTGGGAGTGGGAGTCGGTATGGGAGTAGCAACTGCCTGTTCTATGGGAGCTGTTGTGCCGGAAATAGTATCTCCGGTATTTTGGGCATATTCCTCAGGAGTAATCTTAACACCATTAATGGATTGCACTATTTCTGAATCGCTTAACGGAAGATAAGCAGATGCGGCAAAGCAGGCAGTGCATAAAGTCAATGTAAGAAGTACCCACAAGAGTATATGTTTTCTTTTCATAAAAGCCTCCTTTCGGGTAGTACAAAATAAAATACCCTATGTCTTGTATCATACCTTTTTTTCTGCATTTGTCAACTTGAGATTTTTCCATGTATCTATTATAATATAATTACGGCAGTGTGACATTGACTTCAAAAGCTTGGTATTGCGGCATTGGCAGAGTGTACAATTGGTTAATATTTGTGGAAAATTAGAACGGCAGGTATCTTGAACTTATATGGAGAACCTGCGAAACTGGAATTGAGCCGCTGCGTTGCAGGCGGCGATACGAGCAAAGAGCGAAACGTTTGTGAGCAGTTTGCACCAGTATACTAAATTAGGAGGACAAGCGATGACGGAAAAAAGTTTGCAGAGAAAGCCTTATCCCCTGGGAGCCCATATTGAGGGCGATGTAGTTCGTTTTTCCTTTGTGTGTAAGGCCGCTTCCTGCGGAATCCTGCTGTACGACAAAGCAACCGGCAAAGAGCTGAAGAAAATCTATTTTACGCAGGAGGACAGAATTGGAAATATTTATTGCAAGACAGTTAGAAATGTAAATCCAAAACAAATTACGTATCTTTTCTTTGAAGAAGATCGGCTGGTTCCGGATGAACATGCAAGATTTTTCCCATGCAGGGCACTTTATGGAAAAGAAAGGTCCATCCATGACCTGAGGGCAGGATTGCACGCAAATGAATTTGATTGGGAGCAAGACCAGTTGCCCAGGATTCCTTATCATGAGATGGTTGGTTATTGTATTCATGTAAGGGGCTTTACAAAGCATGCTTCGTCTCAGGTGAAAAACAGAGGAACATTTGCAGGTATTGTGGAAAAAATACCATATTTGAAGGAAATAGGTGTCACTACGATTGAGTTGCAGCCAGCATACGAATTTACAGAGATTCCGACCAGGGAGGAACGGGCGAGAAGTCTGCCTACCAGTGCATCACCGGGAGAACAGGATGCGTTATATGAACAGAAACTCAATTATTGGGGGTACAAAAAGGGATATTATTATGTGCCAAAGGCGGGCTATGCTGCTTCTAATGATCCGGTGACGGAGTTTAAGGAGCTTGTGAAGACGCTGCATGAAAACAAATTGGAATTGGTGATGCAGTTTTATTTTCCCGGTTCGGTCAAACGAAGCGAGATTCCGGAGATTTTGCGCTTTTGGGTGATAGAATATCATGTAGATGGGTTTCATCTGATGGGGGAGAATCTTTCGGTGGAGCTGCTGGCTTCTGATGATATTCTGGCAGATACAAAATTCTGGTATTATCAATTTGACACAGGGATTCTCTATGGGAAAAATGAGTTTCCCAGATATCCCCATGTGGCAGAATATAATGATGAATGGTATTATTGTATGCGGCGTTTCCTGAAGGGTGACGGAAATATGTTGGGCAGTGTGCTGTATCAGATGCGTCATATTCCGGAGAAAGCAGGATGTATACATTATTTGACCAATTATTATGGTTTTACGCTTGCCGATCTGGTGTCTTATGATTATAAGCATAATGAAGCCAACGGAGAAGAAAACAGGGACGGAAGTGACTATAATTGCAGTTGGAATTGTGGAGAAGAAGGACCTACACGAAAGCAGAAGGTCAGGCAGCTTCGGGAGAAGCAAATGAAAAATGCCATGTGTATGATATTACTTTGTCAGTCTGCACCATTGATTTTTATGGGGGATGAATTTGGCAATTCACAGAAGGGCAATAATAATCCCTATTGCCAAAACAATGCTGTTACATGGCTGGACTGGGGTGGAATAGAGAAAAATGCCGAAATCTTCTCTTTTTGGAAGATGCTTGTAAATTTCAGGAAAAGTCATCCTGTCTTAAGGCCGGAGAGGGAGATGCGGTTAATGGATTATATTGCCTGCGGATATCCGGATCTGTCTTATCATGGGCAGAGCGCATGGCGGCCTCAACTGGAAGGGAATTGTCGGCATATTGGTATTATGTTTTGCGGAAAATACGCGAAAGCGGCTTATATACAGGAGGATGATTTTTTATACCTTGCCATGAATATGCATTGGGAGAGTCATGATTTGGCGCTTCCGAAGCTTCCCAAAGGAATGAAGTGGGAGAAGGTATTCACGACAGTTGGACAAGAGGTGAAAAAGGACAAAACAGACAGCAGTAATATGGAATATGTAAGAAGAATCGCGCCGCGAAGTATTGCGATGTATATCAGTGTCTTGGAACAAGACACTGTCTTGGAACAAGACACAGTATTAGAACAAGATATAGGGCAGGGGGCAGCTTTGGAACAGAGCTTTGGATTGAAACAGGATGTT
Source organism: uncultured bacterium (assembly GCA_947175015.1). GTDB lineage: Bacteria > Bacillota > Clostridia > Lachnospirales > Lachnospiraceae > Acetatifactor. Next base: position 10,057 of record CAMWLE010000051.1, on the reverse strand, counting down.
GACTTAGAACAGAACGTTGACTTGAAACAGGAGATTGGTTTGGAACAGGGCATGGAACCTTAAGGTTGTTATAGAAGGAGTATAAAATGAACAAGGCGTGGAGCCACTTTAAGACAATAACATATCACAAATATCTGGTGGCAAAAGGGTGTTTCCGCGTAGGACTTTATTGGCAGGGGATTTTTCATGATATGTCCAAATATAGTCCGGAAGAGTTCGGGGTGGGGGCAAGATATTATCAGGGAAATAGAAGTCCTAATGATGCGGAGCGGGAGGTATTGGGATATTCCGGCGCATGGATGCACCATATGGGACGAAATAAGCATCATTATGAATATTGGCATGATTATGATAAACAGGGTAATATGGTGCCCGTTCCCATGCCAGGCAGATATATTGCGGAGATGCTCATGGACAGGATTGCTGCCTGCAAGGTATATGAGGGAAAGAAATATACGAATGCTTCACCTCTTGCATATTATAAAAAAGGCAAGGCGGTAAATGATATCATGCATGATGATACAAGGCAGATATTGGAGCGAATACTGAGGATGTTGGCGGAAAAAGGCGAGGATAAAACATTTGCATATATTCGGCAGGAGCTTGTCATGCGGAAGCGAAATTTTTTATGGAAAAAGGACTTTCATAAAAAAGGCTTATACAAAATAAAAAAATAAGCTGAAAGGAAGAACCTTTTATAAATATCTGCATATGATACCATAAACACATCATATGGAGAAGTTTATGAATTGTATTATTTTGCTGTTGCTGCTAAGCTGCTGCAGCGGATGGGGAAATGGCGGCGGAAGCTGCAATGGATGTAATAGGAATGATTGCTGCAGCGAAGGCGGATGGAGCAGAGTATCCGGAAGAAGGGAACCTGAGAGAAGGGGCCCTGAAGGAAGGGGATCTGAGAGAAGGTCGGATGAATGCTGCTGTGAGGAAGAAAGACATTCTCACGATAATTGCGGTTGTGAAAATAATGAAAGGGAAAGGGAACGCGAAAGAGAGGGATGTGAGGTTTCAGGAATGATTCCCCCTCCATGGCAGGAGTATCCGGGGTTCCCGCGCCGGGAAGGCAGAAATGATGAGAACTGTAACGCATGTGATTAAATCCCCATGCGGCTGTTTGTACCCTCACGCATGAAAGGCCGGGGGTAGCTGATGCATGCCAAAAAGAAACCCGGCGGTCCCTATGAAGGTTGACCGCCGAGTTCTTCTAATTCTGTTTCCGCTTCCATCATGCGTTCCAACAGAGTTTCCTGGTTGTGCTCTTCTGCGTCAAGTTGTGACTGTAATTCCATAAGTTTTTCATAATCTGTACCCAGAGAAGGGTCCATCAGCTGCAGTTTCAGTTCATCAGCATGTTGTTCGCTGAAACGTAGCTGTTCTTCATATTTTTCCAGTTGCTTCAGCAAGCGGGATTTCACCTTGCCGGGATTGTAGTAAGTTTTTTTGTCAAACACATCTGATAAGGTAGGTGTGTCCGTTGTGGTTGGGGCATTTGGCTTTGGTTTTGCGGCAGCCGCAAGGGGCCGTTTTTTCATCTGCAAATATTCTTCATAGGGGCAAGTGTATTGTGTGACATTATTTTCTCCAAATTCCAGGATGCCTGTTGCAGTCTGTCGGATAAAATAGCGGTCGTGAGACACGAACAGTACAGTTCCGGGAAATGAAGACAGCATTTGTTCCAGGGCTTCTTTCCCTATGATATCCATATGGTTGGTGGGCTCATCCAATATCAGCAGATTGGGCCTGGTCTGGAACATTTTACATAGAGCCAGCCGGACCTTTTCTCCGCCGGAGAGCTGGCCCAATTTCTTCTCCACTTCTTCTTGGGAAAACAGAAAGCTGCCCAAAGCGCTTCGTACCTGTTCCCGCATTAATCCGGGATATGCCTGCCAGAAATTGTCAAGTATGGTCTGTTCCGGGTCCATATTGCCCTTGACAGCTTGCTGCTGGTCGAAATAACCCCATTCTACATTTGTTCCAAACATGTAAGTGCCGCCAAGGGGCTTTAGAATGCCTACTAAGGTTTTCAACAACGTGGATTTACCTTTGCCGTTTTCTCCCAGGATGGCAAGCTTCTCCCCTTTTCTCAGGGAAAAGGTGACACGGCTCAGTTCTTCTTCATAGCCAATGCTCAGGTTTTTTACTGTCAGGACATCTGTGTAGCTCTCGATTCTGGGGGTAAAAAGTGCATGGAAGGCCTTCGTGTCAAATCGCCTGGGTTTCTCAATTTTTACCATGTGTTCGATTGCCATACGTTTTGATCTGGTGGCTGCTACCTTGGTAGGGGTATTTTTCCATTTTTCGATCCACTCCGTCAAACGTTTGATTTCCTGTTGCTGTTCTTCATAATCCTTTTCCTGTTTGCTCAGATCCTCTTCTTTGCGTTTGACAAAGGCGGAATAGTTGCCAGGGTAACGTTTTATGAGATGATATTCAATTTCGTAGGTTACATCAATGACTCTATCCAGGAACATACGGTCATGGGAAACAATAACCACGGATTTGTCGTAATTCTTCAGATATTCCTCCAGCCATTCAATGGTGGGAAGGTCCAAATGATTGGTGGGTTCGTCCAGCAGCATAATGTCAGGCCGGCTCAAAAGGAGTTTGATAAAAGCGACTTTGGTCTGCTGTCCGCCGGAAAAGGTTCCAATGGGACGGGAGAGATCTTCCAGGCTGAAGCCGAATTTCTGGAACATGATTTCCATGTCCTGACGCCAGGTATATCCCCGAAGAGCTTCCATTTCCTTCTGAAGACGGTCATATTCGTTCAGGAGTGTTTTATGGGTCTCGGATTTCAGCAGTGTCTCGATTTCCTGCATTCGGGCCTCGCAGGTAAAAATAGGGGCGAAGGTTTTCTTGATTTCCTCTTCCACAGTTACCGTACCGTCGGTAAAGCTGACCTGGCGCAGGAAACCAATGTTCTGTTTCCCGGCCATGGTAATGCCGCAGGTTTCGTCGCTGTCGAGATTGTTCATATGAATATCGCCTGCGATTAGTTTCAGCAATGTGGTTTTTCCACAGCCGTTTCTGCCTACAATGGCAATTTTCTCGTTGTCGTGAATCTCAAAGTTCACATCTTGCAATATAGTGTCCCCACCATATTGCACCAGTGCGTGTCTGATTTGATATCTCATAATGGAGTCTCCTGTTTCGATTTTGTTTCAATTTTACTTCTGTCTCATTCCTTCCGGTTTGAGCCTTTTATCGTGTTTCCTTTGCGTTTTAAGCTGAAGAATGCAGATTCCAAGGCCGTTTTCTCTGCTGCATGGCATAGCCGAAGGACTGCCTGTTCGTTTCCCGGAATAATGGATTCTATAGAGGGATTTCACAGCAGAAAATCAGAAAAAGCCGCAGCAGAAACCGCCGCGACTTCGTAATGTATCAATATGTGATATGATAACTGTTTACGCAGGCGTTCCTGCTGCATTATCACATCTTTTTAGCCTATTGCTGTCATTGGATATGATAATAAGGTGTTGAAGTTGAATGTATTGGTTTGATTCTGTGATGTCATTGTGATTTCCTCATTTCTGTTTTTCGTGCGAATAATCTGATAATACCATAAGAAAAAGAGAATTGCAATATCACATTTTCATTTGAAATATATATCTGATGTTACAGACAGATATTGAATCTATCCTGAAAATGGTCTATACTGTGAAAGGTTTACATCTTGCCTTGCGGAAACCGTACAGTCCGGATAAATTCTTTGCTTATGGGGCAGGACATCTGTGCACTGTAGAAGTTCATGGACGGAAACTGACTGCATTTATGGATAAAGTAAGTAAAGGCGGGAAACAGAATGGAGGGAATATGGCGAAACAGAAGGAAATAAAGACCAATGCCATGCGCATTTTGGAATCCATGAAGATTCCTTTTGTGCATTATACGTATGAGTGCGATGAATTTGTGGATGGTCTGCAGATTGCGGATCAGCTGTCACTGCCTTATGAAAAAGTATATAAGACATTGGTGACGGTGGGGAACAGCAGAAATTATTTTGTTTTTGTACTTCCTGTGGCGGAAGAATTGGATTTGAAGGCTGCTGCCAGGAGCGTGGGTGAGAAAAGTGTGGAGATGATTCCGGTAAAGGATATCAATCGCATTACAGGATACATTCGAGGAGGGTGTACTGCCATTGGCATGAAAAAGCAGTATGTGACCAGGATTGACAGTTCGGCCAGGAGGCAGGGGAAGATTATCGTCAGCGGAGGGCGGATTGGTTCTCAACTGGAGCTTCTGGCAGAGGATTTGGCGAAAGCTGCCGGGGCGGAGTTTGCTGACATTGTTCGACAGCATTGATTCGTAGAAACAGTTTTTGCAAAATCATCGGTTTGTGTTTGTGGGAAAGTTAAGCATTTTCATGCAAAACTATTTGAATAAAAAATAATTTATGATACAATAGTTTTGAAATAAGAAGGGGTATCTTATGGCGAGCTGTGTCTGTGCGCTGTCCGGCACAAAGCCGCTGAAGTATCAGGAACAGCGCAGAAACGGAGATTCTTATGGAAAAAGAGAAATATGTGGCGTATGTCTCCACGTATACACATGGGGATAAGCATGGGATTAAAATATATGATGTGGATATGGAGAGAGGACGCTTTATCGAAAAAGATGAGGTGGAGATCACAAATTCTTCCTATGTGAGCATATCTCACAATAAAAAATATCTGTACTCTATTACGGATTTTGGTGTGGAGGCCTATTTGATTTGGAAGGATGGGAATCTGCGCTTTCTAAATTATGCACCTATCAACGGTATGAGAGGATGTTATCTTTCCACAGATTATACGGACAGCTATCTATTTGTGGCAGGGTATCACGATGGGAAGCTGACAGTATTGAAACTGCATGAGAATGGTTCTATCGGTGAGATTACGGATGAGGTTTACCATAAGGGGCTTGGCAGTATTGCAGAGCGTAATTTCAGACCTCATATTAACTGTGCCAGAATGACGCATGACAATAAATATCTGCTAGTGGCAGATCAGGGCATGGATCATGTGAATGTATATCGTTTTGACGCGGCAAACGGTAAAGTGCTTCTGGCAGATGTGATTAGAAGTGATATGGAATCGGCGCCCAGGCATATCAAGTTTTCCAGGGACGGACGTTTTGTATATATTATACATGAGTGGAAGTGTTATATAGATGTATATTCTTATGAAGAGAAGAAGGGACAGCCGGTTTTCGAGAAGATACAGACAGTTCCCACATGCACAAGCGAAAAGGGGAGTTCCAATGCGTCCAGTGCGTTAAGCTTTTCGGAAGATTATAAATATCTGCTCAGTTCTAATGCGGGAGATAATTCTGTGGTGATGTTTCGGGCAGATGAAGAGACAGGGATGCTTTCGAGAATTTTCTGCCTGCCGGTCAGCGGAGAATATCCCAAAGATGTGGGACTGTTTCCCGATAACAGGAATCTGGTGTCTTTGAATCATGAGTCCAGCGATTTGACATTCTTCCATGTTGATATGGAGAATGGTACCATGGTGATGAACGGAGCGCCTATTGAGGTGGATGTGCCAAATTGCATTGTTTTTCATAAACTGGTGGCAGAAGAAGAGGAAGACTGGATGCAGCACAAGGAAGAGCAGCAATGCAGCGAAGGCTGACCATGCAGTAGCGTGCGTCAATGATAATGGCTTGGAAACAGAGAATACATCTTAGAGGCTTCGACGGCGATTGCTGCCGGAGCCTCTTGTGAATCACTGCAGTTTGCGGCGGTGCCTATTTATGATAGAAGGAGACAATGGAATCTAATTTCGCGGACATATTGATCAATAAAGCATCCAATAAGGTGAGAGCGGTCATACATTCCATGACCACCACTGCTCTGGGCACAATGATGGGATCGTGGCGGCCTTTGATATTGATCTGAATTTCCTCGCCGGATTGGTTGACGGTCTGTTGGGTGCGGAAAATGGAAGGGGTGGGTTTCACATATGCCCGCAGGATAACAGTATTTCCGTCGCTGATGCCGCCTAAGATGCCGCCGGCGTGGTTGGTAGCTTTGGTGACAGAACCATGTTCCATGCGAAATGTGTCATTATTTTCGCTTCCGCGGCGGAGAGCTGTCTGGCATCCATCGCCGATTTCCACTGCTTTTACAGCGCCTATGGACATAATTGCCTTAGCCAGATTGGCATCCAGCTTTTCAAAGACCGGATCTCCGATGCCGGCCGGCAGTCCTTCCACAATACATTCCATGCAGCCGCCCACAGAATCATTTTCTTGTCGGGCCGCATCCAAATGGAGCAAAGCGGCTTCACTTGCCTGTGCATCTGGCATGGCGGTAGGGGTTTCCAGGATGGTCTGTCTGTTGAATTTGGACATATCGGCCTCAACAGGACCGATAGAACGGGTGTAAGCGCAGACGGAGATGCCGAGTGCTTCCAATATTTTACATGCAATAGCGCCTGCGGCTACACGGCCTATGGTTTCACGTCCGGAAGAGCGTCCGCCTCCCCGGTAATCCCGAAAGCCGTATTTCTCGTCAAAAGTGTAATCGGCATGGCCGGGACGGTAATAGGAAGCAATTTCGCTGTAATCCTTGGAAATCTGGGAGGTATTGTGTACGATTAAAGAGATGGGTGTGCCGGTGGTCCGGCCCTCAAATACACCGGAGAGAATCTCTACTTCATCGGCTTCCTTGCGCTGGGTCGTGATGCTGCTGGTGCCGGGTTTGCGTCTGTCAAGATAGCGTTGAATGTCTGATTCGTTCAGAGGTAAACCAGCAGGACAGCCGTCAATGACTACGCCCAGTGCTTTTCCATGGGATTCTCCCCAGGTTGTGATTTTGAAAATGGTACCATATGTAGATCCTGCCATAATGACTCCTTTCGTGTCTGTACAAGCTGATTTTATTTAAACTACATTATACAGAAAGATGGATGAAATGGCAAAGTATTTTTGGATGTAATATGTTTCGCTGCAATGCGTGTTCACCCCACGTTACCGCGAGGCGTTTTCACGCAGGAACAGTTTATTTGCAATAAATTCAGGAGGTTGACAGAAAATGTACCGTATATTAAAACAGGAAGGCAGGGCAAAGAGGGCGGAACTGCAAACGGTTCATGGCACGATACAGACCCCGGTGTTTATGAATGTAGGGACTGCGGCGGCAATCAAAGGCGCTGTGAGCACTGCGGATCTGGAACAGATTAAGACACAGGTAGAATTATCCAATACGTATCATCTGCATGTGCGTCCCGGTGATCTGGTGGTGAAGCAGTTGGGGGGACTTCATAAGTTCATGTCATGGGATAAGCCCATATTGACAGATTCAGGGGGATTTCAAGTATTTTCCCTTGCAGGGTTGCGCAAAATCAAAGAAGAGGGGGTCTATTTTCATTCCCATGTGGATGGACGTAAGATTTTTATGGGACCGGAAGAGAGCATGCGCATTCAGTCCAATCTGGCCTCCACCATTGCCATGGCATTTGACGAATGTGCGCCCAGCAAGGCGGACAGAGCGTATGTACAGGCTTCAGTGGACCGCACTGCCAGGTGGCTGGAGCGGTGTAAGAAGGAAATGGCGCGGCTGAATGGACTGGAAGATACCATTAACCCCAAACAGTTGTTATTTGGCATTAATCAGGGGGCAGTGTATCCCGATATTAGAATTGAGCATGCAAAGCGCATCGCAGAACTGGATTTGGACGGCTATGCGGTGGGAGGGCTGGCTGTGGGGGAGACCCATGAGGAGATGTACTATATTTTGGATGAGGTGATACCTTTCCTGCCCAAGGACAAGCCCACATATCTGATGGGAGTAGGAACCCCGGCTAATATTCTGGAAGGGGTGGAGAGAGGTGTGGATTTCTTCGATTGTGTGTATCCCAGCAGGAATGGACGCCATGGACACCTTTATACCAATCACGGCAAAATAAATCTCTTTAATGCAAAATATGAGTTGGATGACAGGCCCATTGAGGAAGGCTGCGGCTGTCCAGCGTGCAAACGTTATTCCAGGGCGTACATCAGGCATTTGCTGAAGGCAAAGGAAATGCTGGGCATGCGTCTGTGTGTGCTTCACAACCTGTATTTCTACAATACCATGATGGAAGAAATCAGAGTCGCACTGGAAGAAGGGAGATTTGCAGAGTACAAGAAGCAGAAGATGGCGGGCTGGAAGCCGGAGTAAAAGAAATATCATAACAGTCAAACAAAGCAAGGATACAAAAGGGAGATAATTCCCCTTCTATCCTTGCTTTAGCACACATTGTATAAAAAATGCTGCTATCTGTTCAGGGGTATATTGTTCATGTTTTGTAATCCACCACCTCACTGTTTCGGAAAAACTGCAAACAACATGATTTAACAGATAATCAGCCGGAACATCACAGTGTATTTCCTTGATAAATATGGGAAATGCCTGTTCCAAATATTCTTTGAAATACCCCATAAAGATGTCCCCGCTGTCACAGGAAAGAAGTCCTTTCAGATTTTTTCTGTTATCCTGTAAGTGGTATAAAATATGCGTGATCTCTTTTTGGATGTCATGTCCTGCATGGGAAAAGTCATGGCTGTTTTCCTGCTTTAAGTCATCAGAAAATACATGCTGAAAGATGTCTGTACACATTGCTTTCAGCAGGCTGTCTTTTGTTTCAAAATGAGCATAAAAAGTGCTTCTTCCTACATTTGCCTCATCTATGATTTCCTGCACTGTAATGTTGTTAAAATTTTTCTTTTCAAGCAGACTGCTAAACGCATGAAAAACAGCCTGCCTTGTCTTCTGTTGTCGTCTGTCCATAATATCTCCGTACATTTTAACCAAAATGTTCCGTATCTTACAGAAAGAACATTTTGATTGTTGATTTGCCGCTTAAAATTGTTACAATAGATACAAAACAAAATGTTTGATAACAAATAGATTGTACAACTGTTAAAATTAGTTGTCAATAAAAAACATATTCCAAGAAAGGTGGTATTATTATGATAAAACGTATGAATGATTTTTTGGCAGGTCCGCCAATGACGATTGTGGGAGGCATTTTCCTTGTTATGAGCTTTGTGTTTCCAAGAGCGGGCATTATAGTGCCTTTTGATCCGGCTTGGGTAACTGTAATTATCTGTGGGATTCCTTTATTATATCTTGCGGTCTGGCGAGTTGTTCATAATAAAGGAATCAGTAAGATTTCCTCTGCCCTGCTGATAAGCATTGCAATGATTGCGGCGATTGTCATAGGTGATTTGTTTGCAGCCGGTGAAGTTGCCTTCATTATGGAAATCGGTGCTATTTTAGAAGATATGACAACGAACAGGGCGAAAAAGGGATTAAAGAAATTGATAAGTCTTACCCCAACGCAGGGACGGCGGATCGCAGACGATAATTCCGGACAGGAAGAAATGATTTCGGCAGACCAAATCCGCCAGAATGATATTCTTCGGATATTGCCAGGAGAAACGGTTCCTGTAGACGGTATCATCATTCAGGGCGAGACTTCCATTGACCAGTCCATTATGACAGGAGAATCGCTTCCAGTCGATAAAGGTATAGGAGAGAACGTTTTTTGTGGAACAATCAACCGCTTTGGCTCTATTGACATCAGGGCAACCAAAGTGGGCGAGGACAGTTCCCTGCAGAAATTGATACGGATGGTTCAGGATGCAGAAAACAGGCAGGCGCCTATGCAGAGGATTGCAGACAAATGTGCAAGCTGGCTTGTACCTGTTGCCATGCTGATTGCTATTATTACAGGAGTTGCAACGCACAATATTGTAAGGGTTGTCACAGTCTTGGTTGTATTCTGCCCCTGTGCATTAGTGCTTGCCACCCCAACTGCCATTATGGCAGCCATAGGGCAGGCAACAAAGCATGGTGTGATTATCAAATCAGGGGAAATACTTGAAAAAATGGGAAAAGTAAATATCATTGCCTTTGATAAAACAGGTACACTGACTTATGGAAAATTGGAAGTAAGCGATATTCTCTCTTTTGACAGTAGCATTGACAAAAAGGAGCTGCTTGCCCTGACAGCTTCCGCAGAAGCCAAGAGCGAACACCCATTAGGAAAGGCGATTGTGGCTTATGCGAAAG
>CAMWLE010000050.1 GCA_947175015.1 uncultured bacterium | reverse complement strand
ACCTGGATTTTGGTGATTCCAGATAAGCAGTTTAACTACTTTCTTAACTATTTCATTGTAACATTTTCATAAACTTTTTACAATAGTTTTTTTATTAGTTTGATATTTTTTATTAGTTTGTTATTTTTTTCCTGCTTATTTTTATATCATTTCTTATTTCAGAAGGGGAAATAAAAGAAAGTACAAGAATTTATCTGGTAGTTTCATCCGCAAGAGAAGCGTCCAGTTCATCATGAAAAATCCTGTCATCTTCATTCTGAACATCAGCGGACGGTGCAACTGGATTCCTTGCCTCTAATCTCTGAAAAAATTTGTTATATAACAACGCTGAAAGATAGGAATGAAACGAAAAACAAAATAGAAATACAATCGGAATTAATCTTTCCGATGCCAGAATCATCAATGGCGCAACCAACAATAACAGTATCATGAGCAGTGTCTTAGGAAACTGAATCATGCTGGCCATAAAAGCATTTTTTATAGTCCTCACAACAGAATTTGCAAATTTCGCCTGCAAAGGGAATACATACATAGCTGTGCAAAGTATCATAATCCCCATGATCAAAATTGCAATCCTGATGACAAATGGAAATTCTATCACTGCATAATACATAACCGCAACATCCACAGCAATCACAGCAATTGCCAATAACAGAAGCAGCCATATTACCGTAGCCTGCTTGAAATTTTCCTTAAATGCCTTAAAGTATCCTCTCACCAAATAGCCGTCTTCCTCTCTTACCAGCTTCAGGCACATATAATGCAATGCCGTAAGCGCCGCTCCTGTAGTAATGACAGGAATACAGCATATCAATGTAAGAAAATTCAGAATCATCAGATCAGCCACTCTACCCAGAGTACGCATCAAAGGACTTTCCATATTAAAAATACTCATTATACTTTTCCTTTCTACTGTGCTGCCATACTCTTGACTCAACGCGGAAAATACTTTGCATAGACATCAAAAAATTCTGTCGTAGTGACAGCTTCATCATGTAATAGCGTAATTTCTTCCCACAACCTGGTGTTAAGCTGACGCGCCAGCGTTTCCACATAGGCATCATACTCCTGACCGAATATTTCCCTACGCTTTTCTTCTATGATCACCAGCTTATTCCTGTCAGTCTGCTCTCTGTCGAAGGTACTGATGCACTTCATAATATGATACCCCTTCTCCGTCTCAATCACCTGACTGATTTCTCCGGTTTCCAGTGAAAAAGCTTCCTGTTCAATGACAGCATCCACCTCTCCCTTGCGAAATGAATACGTAATGACAGAATCTTCACTGAATCTGGACGCCAGTTCTACGAAATCAGCCTCACCCTCCACAGCTTTCTGACGTATCTCACAGGCTTTTTCATAGACAGACTGCTTTACCTTGTCTGAATAAGCAACTCTGTTGCCCGCATTGTCAATGGTATCCGTACTGAGCAAAATGTGCTGCACCGTGATTGTACGCGCCTCATCATCGCTGATCTCCGGTCTGACGTCCTGAATGATAAACTGATAAACCTTGTCTGCCAACGCGTATTCCCGATAGAGCCGTTCAATAATATCCGCATTTACCCCCATCAGTTCCTTTTCCGTATCATTCAGCGATGTAAAATATTCCGCGGCAGCATGTTCCACCTTTTGGTTCTCATTTTCCTCCAGTGTAACGCCGCGCTCTTGCGCCAGCAGATACATGGTTTTGATCTGCGCGATTTTCGCCAATACGGTCTCCTTGATATTTTCCTCCAATGTGACACCATTCAGAGAAACATTCCACACATCAGGCCCATATACACTTTCATACTGGTTACCGGTATTCGTCAAATACACCATGATCTCCGGCACAGTACAGACGCCGTTACCAACTCGGAATACATCTTCCTTGCCAAAACCTGTTGTAAAAATTACTTTTGTATTGTTACCCTCATCGCCACATGCTGTCAACATCAACACTAACAATACGCACACTGCCGTCCCTGTTCTTCTGAAACGAAACAGGATACGTCCGGTAGATTTGGCTTGCACAATCATTATTATTTTACGCACAAGCCACTTGCAGACATCCAATGGCAACCTTCTTCTCATGCAGCTACCTCTCACTCTATCACATGTATCCAGCCTTCGGGTGCTTCTATCCTGCCCATCTGAATCCCCGTCAGCGTATCATAAAGCCTCTGGGTCACAGGTCCCATTTGTTCCATACCGCTGGGCAGGCAAATCTCGTTGCCATGATCCACAATCTTCCCCACAGGTGAAATCACTGCTGCTGTGCCGCATAATCCGCACTCCGCAAAATCCTTCACTTCGCTTAACAGAACTTCCCTCTCTTCCACCTTCAGTCCAAGATATTCCTTTGCTACATACACAAGGGAACGACGTGTAATAGAAGGGAGAATACTGTCTGACTTTGGCGTAACCACTCCGCCATCTTTTGTTACAAAGAGGAAATTGGCGCCGCCTGTCTCTTCGACTTTGGTGCGTGTTCCGGGATCAAGATACATATTTTCATCATATCCCTCTTCATGAGCGTTGACAATGGCATGCAGACTCATGGCATAATTCAAACCGGCCTTAATATGCCCTGTTCCATGGGGCGCTGCGCGGTCAAAATCGCTGACCCTGATGGTCAGAGGCTTTGCACCTCCCTTAAAATATGGTCCCACAGGTGTACAGAATACACGGAACTGATACTCTGTTGCAGGCTTAACACCAATGACAGAATCCGAGCCGAACATATAGGGACGCAAATACAATGTTGCGCCGCTGCCATAAGGGGGTACATAAGCAGCATTTGCCGCTACTACTTTTGTAATGGCATCTACAAAACGCTCCTTGGGAAACGTCGGCATCTCCAGACGTTTTGCAGAAGCCTCCATGCGTTCCGCGTTCAGATCGGGCCGGAACGCCACAATATGTCCGTCTTCTGTGGTATATGCCTTCAGCCCTTCAAAAATAGTCTGTGCATACTGCAGAACGCCAGCACATTCATTCAGGACAATATTGGCATCTTCTGTAAGAACGCCATCATCCCACGATCCATCCTTATAATTGGATACATATCTCTTCTCCGTCTGCACATATCCGAAGCCAAGATTACTCCAATCAATATTTTTCTTCTCCATTTTTCATTCCTTCTTTCTATTTGTATATTATTGCTATTTGTCACACAATCATACTTCCAGACATACCGCCAACCACAGCAGTGCCTCTTGCAGAGGCACACACAATAAATGAATTGGTACTAGTCCGGACGAATGCTGCCCAAAGCGAACTTGTTTGCCTGCGTTCTGCCGTGACAAAAGTTCTGCCTGGCAGTCCTCGAAATTCCTAGCGGGCATACCAAAGAGGAGTGCTTACACACCCTCCTGGCCGCTTAGAATTTCTTTGTACGCTTCTCATATCGCAGAAATGTATATGCAATATCGAAATAGGTCTGTTCATCGCTGTCCGCTGTAAGCTCCCATTCCGTATTTCGGTCCAAATCAGGGAAATAGGCATCTGCCTCATATACATGATCAATTTTCGTAATATGCGCCGTGTCACAATAGGGAAGTAGCTGGCGATAAACACTTGCCCCGCCAATGACATACACATCTTTGGAAGGATATGCTCTCAGCTTCTCCAAAAGTGCATCTACCGAAGCAACCACCTGCGCACCTTTTACCTGATAGTCCGGCGTTTTAGATAGAATGATATTGACACGCCCCTCCAACGGCATCCCCTGCGGAAATGTCTCCAGGGTCTTGCGCCCATAGACCACAATCTTTCCCATAGTTTCCTGTCGAAACTGTTTATGGTCATTAGGGATACGAACAAGAAGCTGTCCCTTCCAGCCAATAGCCCAATTGTTATCCACCGCCGCTATGATATTCATATATGCTGTCCTCACTCCCATTTATCGCAGAGAGAATTAATCTGATCTGCAAATTTCCCCATATCCTTATTCGGCATTCCTTCGCTCTTCTGCACCAGGGCAAGCAATCTCTTAGCAGCGGCAAGCAGCCTCGCATAAACGCTGGAGGCAACGGATTTCGCTTTCTTCTTCACCGGCACCGGCGCTGCTTCATACAGCAATTTACCAGATAGCAAATCAAATTCCGTACCACTGTAAGGCGCATACGTATTATGCCCATACTCCACTCTCAGGCACTCTGCAAATTCCATACATACGCTGTCCTCACCATGTACCACAAATACCTTTCTGGGTTTTTCTTCAAATCCCGACAGCCACTCGATGAGTCCGTCCTTATCGGCATGACCGCTCATACCAATGAGCTTCCTGATCTGTGCACGTATATGTATGGACTCTCCGAAAAGTTTCACTTCATCAATTCCATCCACAATCAACCTGCCTAATGTTCCCACAGCCTGATATCCCACAAAAAGAATCGTACACTCCGGCCGCCACAGATTATGCTTCAAATGATGTCTGATACGTCCTGCCTCACACATGCCGGAAGCAGAGATGATAACTTTGGGCGTGTCAATAAAATTAATCTCCTTGGATTCTTCACTTGTAATAGCCAATTTCAAACCGGCAAAAGAAATCGGATTGATTCCTTCCTTCACCAAGTCCATGGCCTCATCACCAAAGCACTCCATTCTGTTATCCTGAAAAATCCCCGTTGCTTCCACAGCCAGAGGACTATCCACATACACAGGAAAATTCTCGTGTCCCTTCACCATCCGGCCTACTTTAATCTTGCGCAGAAAATAAAGCAACTCCTGGGTACGCCCCACCGCAAAGGAAGGAATGACCACATTGCCGCCCCGATCAAAGGTTTCCTGCAAGATTGCCGCCAATTCCTTCACATAGTCCGGATGCTCCACAGCGTGCAGTCTGTTGCCGTAAGTGGATTCCATCACCACATAATCCGCTTCCTCTGTATAGGCCGGGTCTCGCAGTAAGGGCAGATTCTTATTGCCAATATCCCCTGAAAATACGATTTTTTTCGTATGGCCGTCTTCTGTCAGCCACACCTCAATACTTGCAGAACCAAGCAAATGCCCGATATCCGTAAAACGAATCTTAATTCCTTCGCACACTTCCACTTCCCGGTCATAATGGCAGGGTACAAAGCACTTGATAACGCCTTCCGCATCCTCCATGGTGTAGAGCGGCTCCATTGCATTCAGCGCATCGCTTCTCTTGGCTTTCCTGTTCTTCCACTCTGCTTCCATCATCTGAATATGGGCACAGTCCCGAAGCATAATACTACACAGATCTGAAGTAGCGTCTGTGGCAAACACTTGTCCTCTGAACCCCCTGGCATATAAAAGCGGCAGCAGACCGGAATGGTCAACATGAGCATGGGTCAGAAACACATAGTCAATCTGTGCTTCATCTACCGGAATGGGTACATTTTCAAATATATTGGCTCCCTGTTCCATACCATAGTCCACCAGAATATGCTTATCCCCTACTTCAAGATAATGGCAACTACCTGTCACTTCATGATCCGCACCCACAAAAATCAGCTTCATACCATTCCCTCCTATTCCAGTTCATCACGCACAGATTGCAGTTTCAAACTTCCTGTCTCCGTTTCTTGCCCTTATTTTATTTCCCGTACAAAATATGTTTTTATTCCATTATCCCCACGGCCACCGGCATGGAATTATCCTACACACCATCCTTATTTTCTTCTCTTATATTTATTTTATTATATCTTTCTTCCAAAGTAAAGTATTTATTTTTCCGAAAACAGGAATCTAAAATAGGAAAGCTTTTATCTTAACATTGCATTTTTCCCGCCGATTGCTATAATTGATAAGTAGCAGTATATTACTTTTGACAGCATTGATGACGAAGCACAACACTACAAATCCGGGAGAATACAGACATGATCAGAGAAAATACAGACTTTCACAACCAGCATTTTGACAGCATCCAGGCTTTGCGGGGCATTACAGCCCTGTTCATTGTATTGGAACATATTCGCTTTCTGAACTGCGGTGCTTTTGGGGTGGATATCTTTTTTTGTATCAGCGGGTTTATGATCATGTATTCCACCCACGCCAATACACAATATTTCCTCAGGAAACGGCTCATCCGCATTCTGCCTCTGTACTATTTGATGACTCTGGGCACCTATTTTCTTCTGCTCCTGTTTCCGGGAATGTTTGAACAAAGCAAGGCTGATCCTGTATTTCTCTTAAAAAGTCTCCTGTTCATTCCTTTTGACATCGGCGGCGGTGTACTTCAGCCATTGATGCGCGTAGGCTGGACGGTAAATTGTGAAATATTTTTCTATATATTATTTCTGTTTGCACTGCAAATTCACCATAAATACAGAGGATTCATTTGCAGCATATTATTATTGGTGACAGTGGCGGCGTCAAGTCTGCTGCCATCTCCCCCTGCCTTTCTCGTCTTTTATGGCAATCCGGTGATGTTGGAATTTATCTTCGGCATCCTTGGCTATTATGCCGCATGGGGCCTGTACCGGCTTCGGCAGGCGTCCAAACTGCCGAAAATCTGTCTGCCTCTCAGTATTCTGGGACTGCTTGCCGGATTTATGGGATTACTCATTACCAAACCGGTCATCAATGTCCTTGGCTTCCGGCGGCCTCTCCTGTGGGGACTGCCCGCTCTGCTGATTGTACTGTGTGCTTTCATTGCAGGTCTTTATCTGCAAAAAATACCATCCGCTCTGGTACGGTTGGGAGATATCAGCTTTTCTTTATATTTGGTGCACTACTACCCTGTCATGCTGCTGGACCGGGCAGTATTTGATTTCTCTGTCTGCACCCCCCGTACACTTTTGGGCTTGGCAGTAGCCATTGCTGTCAGCGCAGCACTTGCCCTTATAAGCCGGGGCCTTTTTGAACAAAAGCTGTCCCTCTGGCTGCGCCGAAAGCTCATCCCCTAATCTTACCCGCACTACATCACTCATCGAGATGAAAAAGCAATGCTCCTCTCTAAAAATCAAATAAACTCAACTGATTCGACTCCGGCAGATTTCCCAGCAGCCCCAAAGAAGCCATCAAGTCCACAACTGTCTTGGATACCTTGGCTCTTTCCCTGAAATCATCCTTTGACAGGAAGGGACCATCCTTTGCCGCCTCCACAATAGAGTCCGCCACCTTTTCCCCAAGACCGTCTATACTGTTGATAGAAGGCATCAGCTTCCCATCCACAATCCGGAAAGAGCGGGAATTTGCCGTAAAAATATCAATGGGCACGAATTCGTATCCTCTTGCATACATTTCCAGCACGATTTTCATATCATTATAAGAAAGTTCTTCTTTGTTTGAAAGCGGTTCCGCTCCCGGCTCTTTATTGGCCACTGCCTCCATACGGCGCTTATACGCTCCCATAAGAGACTCCAGATGCGCCTGCCCCTGACACATCATCGCATAGGAAAATGCTTTTGCACGTATGCTGAAAAAAGCCGCATAATAAGCCAGCGGATAATGAATTTTACAATATCCAATACGCCATGCCATCATAACATAGGCCGCAGCGTGGGCTTTGGGGAACATATACTTAATCTTCTTACAAGAGCCAACATACCAGTCCGGCACATCATGAGCCTTCATCTCCGCAATCCATTCCTCTTTCAGTCCTTTTCCCTTCCGGACGCTTTCCATAATCGTAAAAGAAAGTCCCGGTTCCACACCCATCTGCATCAAATACAGCATAATATCATCACGGGTACAAACCGCCGTGGAAATGGTGGCGGTACCGCTCATAATCAGATCCTTCGCATTGCCCAGCCACACATCCGTACCATGGGACAAACCGGAGATACGCACCAGATCCGAGAATGCCTGGGGCTTTGCATCAATAACCATCTGCATAGCAAACTCCGTACCAAACTCCGGAATACCCAAAAGTCCCAGCTTTATACCTCCAATCTGCTCCGGTGTAATTCCAAGGGCATCGGTGCTCTGGAACAGCGACATCACATCCTGACCGTCCAGAGGGATGGTCAGGGGGTCCACTCCGGTCAAATCCTGCAGCATACGTATCATGGTGGGATCATCGTGTCCCAGAATATCCAGCTTCAGCAGGTTATGGTCAATAGAATGATAATCAAAATGAGTGGTAATAATATCCGTTGTCATGTCATTGGCCGGATGCTGCACCGGCGTAAAGGAATTGATATCCTGTCCAATGGGCAGCACCACAATACCGCCGGGATGTTGGCCGGTGCTTCTGCGGATACCCGTACATCCCATTACAATACGATCAATTTCGCTGTTCCGCTTATGCTGGCCATGCTCTTCATAATATCGTTTCACATATCCAAATGCTGTCTTCTCTGCCAGAGTAGCAATGGTACCCGCCCGAAACGTCTGCCCTGCGCCGAAGATGACTTCCGTGTACTTATGCGCCTTTGACTGATATTCCCCCGAGAAGTTCAAGTCAATGTCCGGCTCCTTGTCTCCCTTAAACCCAAGAAATGTCTCAAAAGGAATATCAAATCCGTCCTTGTGAAGCTTCTCCCCGCACACAGGGCAGATTTTATCAGGCATGTCAACCCCCGCCTTACCTGCGTATGCTTTTACATCTTCGCTGTCAAAATCCGCATAATGACATTTACTGCAATAATAATGGGGACTTAAGGGATTAATCTCCGTAATTCCTGCCATGGTAGCCACAAAAGAACTGCCGACGCTCCCTCTGGAACCTACCAGATAGCCATCCTCCACAGATTTCCATACCAGTTTCTGCGCAATAATATACATAACCGCAAACCCATTTTTAATAATGGAATTCAACTCTTTGTCCAGACGTGCCTTTACAATTTCAGGCAGATCCGGTCCATAAATCTCATGAGCTTTGTCGTAACAGATTTTCGTCAGCGTCTTATCGCTGTCTGCAATCACCGGTGCACATTTATCCGGGCGCACAGGCGCGATGGTCTCTATCATGTCTGCGATCATATTGGTATTTTTCACCACAATCTCATACGCCTTGTCGCTGCCCAGATAAGAGAATTCTTCCAGCATTTCATCCGTTGTATGCAGATACAGCGGCGCCTGTTCATCTGCATCGGCAAATCCTTTTCCTGTCATGATAATACGACGGTATACCTCGTCTTCCGGGTCAAGGAAATGCACATCACAGGTAGCCACCACAGGTTTGTGAAATTGTTCTCCCAACTTCACAATGCGGCGGTTCACATTCCGGATATCCTCCAGAGAATTAATATCCCGAATCTTTTCTGAGGCAATCATGAATTTATTATTCCCCACAGGCTGAATCTCCAGATAATCATAAAAATGCACAAGCCTCGCAATCTGCATATCACTCTGACCATCCAGCAGTGCCCGGTATAGTTCCCCCGCTTCACAGGCGCTTCCCAGAATCAGTCCTTCCCGATATTTCATCACAAGGCTCTTGGGAATTCTGGGCATCCTGTGAAAATAATTCAAGTGAGATTCCGACACCAGTCTGTACAAATTGATACGCCCCAGATCATTTTTTGCCAGAATAATCGCATGATAGGCAGGCATCTTTTTCACCGCTTCCGCACTGGAGGCTCCCAAAGCATTGACCTGAGCCAAAGTATATATCTTCTGTTCCGCCAGCATTTTAATAAATTTTACAAATATCCACGCAGTACATTCCGCATCATCCACCGCCCGATGATGATTTTCCAGAGAAATATTCAGCGTCTTGGCCACGGCATCCAGGGTATGCTTCGCCTGATCCGGAAGAAGAACCCTTGCAATGCCTACTGTATCAACATAGGTAAACAATTCTGATGAGGTCCTGTTTTCTTCCGCATTGATTGGAGCTTTCATCGGCACATTTTCTGTCATTGATTCCACGTTTCTCACTGATTCCGCATTTTCCGCCGATTCCGCATTTCCCGTCGATTCTCCGCACTCCGTGTTTTCCGCTGTCACTGTAATTCCAAGGCGCCTTACATTTTCGAGAATAAAACTCATATCAAATCCGGCATTATGCGCCACCAGCACACAGCCCCGGGCAAATGCCAGAAATTCAGGAAGCACTTCCTCTATCAAAGGAGCATCTTTCACCATATCATCCCGAATACTGGTCAGTTTCTCAATCTCAAAAGGAATCGGAACTTGCGGATTGACAAATGTAGAAAAACGTTCTGTCACCTGGCCGCCGCATACCTTTACCGCCCCAATTTCTATGATTCGATTATTCACAGGTGAAAAACCGGTTGTCTCAATATCAAATACTACAAAATCTTCATCAAGTTTCTGTCCTCTGTCACCGGTGACAATTTCTTTCAGGTCATCCACCAAATAGGCTTCCAAACCATATATCACTTTAAAGAAATCCTGTTTGTCAGGACTTTCTTCCCCTGCCTCCTTGCGCTTCGCCTTTTCCGCCCCCCACAGATCATCCCATACATGGTTGGCATCCGTATAACCCTGTACGACACCATGATCCGTAATGGCAATGGCCCGATGTCCCCATTTAAACGCACGTTTTACAATATCCTTCACTTCGGACACACCATCCATGTCACTCATTTTGGTATGGCAATGAAGCTCCACACGCTTATGAGGTGCCGTGTCCATACGGGTGGTCGTGAAATCAGATATTTTCTTGATTCCTGTAAGGGATCCTATGGTAATCTCGTGGTCGAATTTATCTAATGTAGCCACACCCTTTATTTTCACGAAAGTACCGGGCTTCAGGCTTCCCATCAGCTCCTTCACAAATTCATTCTTCGCAAACAGTTTTATGGATATGGTATCCGTAAAATCCGTCACATCAAAGGTAACGATGGTTTTCTCATTTCTAATTTCACGGCTGTCAAGTTTCAGTATCTTACCACGTATGGTTACATCACCCAGCTCCCCGACGATCTCTTCAATCGGCATATATTCCTCATCGAAATCACGTCCGTAAATCACGTCGGGATTGTCAGACTGCTTCAGAGAATGGCCATAATCTCCGCTTCTGCGAAATTCTCCACGCCTGAAACCGCCTGTTTTTGCTCCATAGCTCTGTGTCATGCCGCCCGACTTGCCCTTTACACTGCTATAACCCTGGGGCATACTGCTGCCTGTGTTGCCCGCACCGCTTTTGTAACCTTGTACCCCATTGCCTCCTGCCCGGCCTGCCCCAGACGCGCCTCCGTTTGCACCATTGCCGTTTTGTCCTGCGCCATTTGCACTGCCATTGCCGTTTTGTCCTGTACTGTTTGCACCTCTGTTGCCGCCTTGACCCGCACCGTTTGCACTGCTAATGCCCTCTTGTCCTGCACTGCCAACCATGCCGCTATTTCTGCCATTATTTTGTCCTGTGATTCCACCGGCTCCTGCACCGCCGTCAGCGCCCTGGCCCGCAGTTCCATATACCTGTGCCCCGCCGGACGCCTGCTCTGCGCTGCCATAGCCCTGATGATCACTCCTATGTTCCTGGCCTATATCGCCATACTCCTGCCCTTCCGCTCCTGCCGCCTTCATACCGCCTTTTTTCGCACGCTGGCATATTTCGTTCACCCTCATTTGAATCCGCAGCGCATCATCTTCGGCGTACCTTCCTGTACGTGCCTCTTTATATGTCACCTCGATTCCCGTTTTCAGCCCACAACGCTCTACCAATATTTTCTCCAGCACACGCACAAGCTCTTCTTCCTTACTCCTGTTCAGGACAGTATCCTCCAATGTAAGAAGAATCTGTGCGCCTTCCGGATAGGAAATATCTGCTGTGCGGAAAGCATTATACTCGATATGGCTATATTCCTGCAGCTCAAACAGAATACTTTCCCTGTATACATCCATCAGATTTTCAGGGGTATACTGCGAAGAAAGTTCAAAACGCTCCCGTATTCTGACTGCCAACGCCACATTGGGAAACAATTGCTTTTTAATCTCCCGTTCTGCCATTCTGATATCTTCTTTCAATATCAACCTGGTGCTGAACAAATAAACCGAAAGTCTGTCCTTCTGTTTGGTAGCGGACACCCTTTCTACCTTGGCCTGTTCCAGCATATCATGTAACGTCCCCTTAATTTCCAAAGTGGGAAATACTTCAAAAAAAGGTTTCTGTGTTGTCATCATTTCCAGTTATCCAACTCTTCCTTTAAAATGTTTAACAGTTGCTCTTCCGGCACTTTGCGGATAATTTCGCCTTTCTTGATCAACAGTCCTTCTCCGTCGCCGCCCGCAATACCTATATCCGCTTCCTTTGCCTCTCCGGGGCCATTTACGGCACATCCCATAACAGCCACCTTAATGTCCAGAGGGTACCCTTCTACCAGTTTCTCCACCTGCGATGCAAGACCGATCAAGTCAATTCTTGTTCTGCCGCAGGTCGGGCAGGAAACCACTTCAATGCCGCCTTTACGCAGTCCAAGCGTTCGCAGGATTAACTTTGCCGACTTGATTTCCTCCACAGGATCACCTGTCAGAGACACACGAATGGTATCACCCATCCCCTGATACAAAATAATTCCTAATCCAACAGCGGATTTAATATTACCGCTTTGTACCGTCCCCGACTCCGTAATTCCAACGTGAAGAGGATAATTGGTTCTGTCTGCCAGCAGTTCATGGGCTTTCACGCACATAAGCACATCCGAAGACTTAATACTGATCACCAGGTTATCATAGCCTGCCTCTTCCACCATATGCACCTTGTCCAACGCACTTTCCACAATACCCTCTGCAGTAACACCGCCATATTTTTCCAACAGCGCTTTTTCCAGAGAACCGCTGTTGACACCGATACGAATAGGAATGTTCCTCTCTTTTGCCGCATCCGCCACTGCTTTCACCTTCTCCGGGCCGCCGATATTGCCAGGATTGATACGTATTTTATCTGCACCGTTTTCCATGGCAGCTATGGCAAGCTTATAATCAAAATGAATATCTGCTACCAGAGGAATATGAATTTGCTTTTTTATCTCCGCAAATGCTCTTGCCGCTTCCATATCCGGCACCGTAGAACGGACAATCTCACACCCCGCCTGTTCCAATGTTAGAATCTGAGCCACCGTAGCCTGTATGTCCTGGGTTTTTGTATTGGTCATAGATTGTATCAGTACGGGATTGCCGCCGCCGATTTTTTTATCACCTATTTGTACTGTTTTCGTATGATCTCTGTACATAGCATCCTCCTGTTTTTTTGTCTCACACTTCCAGTCATGCCGCCAGCACCTCTGCAAGAAGAACAAACAAATAATGAACTGGTGTAAGTCCGGAAGAACGCTGCCTTTGCACATTTATCATATCACAAATCACAGTCGTTGCCTATAATTGTTTATTCGTAACTTTCTTCTCCTGTTCTGCAGAAACGTCCCGGGCTAATCTGTATGGCAAGCTTTTCCACACAAAGCCTCATGAGACAAGAGACGATCTGCTGCTCACGACATTTCTCAGGCAGCTTTTCTCTGATTTCTTCCGCAGAACGAGGACTGAAGTCAAGCGCTTGATATACAACTGCCAATTCAGAAGGCAAATGCAATCCCCTGGCAGTCATAGTATCAGAAGCAGCAGCTCCCTGTAGTATCCCCCTGCAAGCAGCACCACCTTTCCTCTGATACAACTCCCACACTTCCTCCACGAACTCTTCCATATCCAACAATGCCCCTGCTCCCTGTCTGAGCAAACGATTACAGCCATCACTCAATCTGTCTGTCACACGTCCGGGTACTACATACACCTCTCTGCCTTGTTCCAATGCCATGTCTACAGTAATCAATGTTCCGCTCTTCACCCTGGCCTCCACTACCACCACAACGTCCGCCAAGCCGCTGACAATGCGGTTTCTTGGCGGAAAATTCTGTGGAAGTGCAGGCGTTCCCAATGGATAAGATGAGAGCACTGCCCCTGTTCTTGCCAGTCGGTTGTACAGTTCTCTGTTCTGTGCCGGATAACAGATATCTACGCCGCATCCCAATACCCCGACGGAACTCCCTCCCGCTTCCAGTGCAGATTCCTGACTAATACAGTCAATCCCTCTCGCCATACCACTGATTACTGTAATATGGTATCTTCCAAGCACTGCGCCCAACTGTTTTGCCACATATTTACCATATTCAGAACACTCCCTTGCACCAATGACGGCAACGGCCGGTACATTTTCTTCCGGAAATGTTCCTCTGATGAACAAGCCATAGGGTGCATCTGAAATATCCTTTAGTCTCTTAGGATATTCCGTATCCTTAACGGTCACAATCCTGATTCCCTGCTCCCGCATTCTGTCATAAGATTTCCCCGGAGGCCATCTCGCAGTATATTCTTTCAGACGCGTCACTTGTTCCGGCGACAGCACACCTCCCCAGATTTCCGTACTTGCCAGATACACGCCCTCCGGACCCCCGCAGATTTCCGACAATCGATGCAGTTGTTTATTTCCAATATATGGGAAATTGCACAGCCAGCAGGCATACATTTTTTCCCTTTCCTTCCATTCATCCCAATTCATTCCTCTCATCCCGCCTTTCAAACTCATTTGACTTCCCCTCATTTTCTGCCAAATCCACTCTCCAATTGCAAACCTAACCAATGTCAAAACGCTTATAAACAGTAAACTTATCATCAATGTCATTAATATCATCAATATCCCCAATACTCCAGCGAAGGTCTATAAAAAGAAGCTTCCATGATATGCTCCGTGTTAATCTGTTCCGCTTCTTCCAAATCCGCTATGGTTCGTGCCACTCTTAAAATACGATGATATGCTCTTGCGCTCAATTGCAGTGAGTGATACAACTGCTCCATACAATGCTGTTCTTCCATCCCCAAGTCACAATATTTTTCAATCACAGAAGCCTCAATATCTCCGTTAAATCGATAATTTGTACCTGCAAATCTCTCTTTCTGGCGTTGTCTTGCCTTGCTGACCCTCTTTCTGATTTCCTCACTGCTTTCACTTCCAGTCTTTTCCCTCAGACTGAAAAAGTCCACCGGCTGCAATTCCACACAGAGATCAATTCTGTCCAGAATCGGTCCTGACACCCTTCCCATATACCTTCTCACCTGCGCCTCTGTGCAATGACAGCGATTTCTATCAGGATAATACCCACAGGGGCAGGGATTCATGGCACATACCAGCATGAAATCACTGGGATAAGTCACATTACCGCCTGCTCGTGCAATATTTACCCGCCTGTCCTCTATGGGCTGCCGCAAAGCGTCCAATACAGTCCGTTGAAATTCCGGTAATTCATCCAGGAAAAGAACACCTCTATGCGCCAGGGATATCATCCCCGGTCTTGGCACAGCATTCCCCCCAATTAACGCAGGCTGGGAAATGGTATGGTGAGGGCTTCTAAAAGGTCGTTCTGTCACCAAAGCTTCTCCCTCTTCCATAAGCCCCGCTACACTGACAATAGAAGTCACCTCCAAGCTTTCTTCCAACGTAAGTGCGGGAAGAATGCCTGGTATTCTCTTGGCAATCATGGACTTTCCCGCTCCCGGAGGCCCCACCATAAGCAAATTATGGAAACCTGCTGCCGCTATTTCCGCGGCTCTTCTTGCCATATCCTGTCCTGTCACTTCACAAAAATTCGTTTTTTCTCCATTCATATTACGTTCACTCTCAAAAAATTGCTTCGTATCTACCCATACTGCCTGTAAGATTGCCTCCCGTTCATTCTTTTCTGCCCTTAGAAAATGAATAATCTCTAATATATGACTCGCTCCTCTGACCGTAACCCCAGGAATCACTGCCCCTTCTCTCTCATTGGCTTTTGGAACAATACATTCCTTTATTCCGCTTGCCGCCGCTTCCTGCACGACAGGAAGTACACCTCTTGCCGACTTCAACTCACCATTTAATCCCAATTCTCCCAGAAACAGAACGCCTTCCGCGGAACCTTGCGGGATGATACAAGATGCCTCCAGAATCCCCACCGCAATGGGCAAATCAAAAGCAGTTCCCTCCTTTCTCCTGTCCGCCGGAGACAGATTCACTGTAACGCGGCTGGGCGGTATATCCAATCCCACATTTTTCAACGCCACAGTAACCCTTTCTCTGGACTCCCTGACCTCCATACTCAGAGAACCCACCATATAAAAAGCGGGAAGTCCTCTGGAAATGTCCACTTCCACGGATACAAGATATGCCCTGACACCGAGAAGAGCTCCTGAAAAAATCGTACTAAACATCTAAATTACCTCCATTCTAATTTCATCCTGTGAATTTCAATACAGTTGTGAACAAATAGTTCAACTCATGAATCACTGTCATAATGCCGGGGTCAAAAATGACATTGCTCACGAATACAAAAAGGATACAAAAGTCAAGAGAAACGGAAACTATGGAACATGGAATGACGCCTCATGATAACCAAATTCTGATTACCATAAGCAAAGAGCAGCTTTTACAGACAATAAGAAACAAAATTTGATATCGCCAAATCAATGAAATATTAATAAAAACATTACGAAAAAGAGCATTAAGAAAATATCCCGAACAATTGGGAAAGAACTATCAGAAACGCACCGGGCGCTGTCGTATAGAAAACGAATCTACGCGCCCCGAAACGCCTGTTAAACCTTGCAATTCCATAGAAAATTTCATAGAAAAAAATACTCATGATACCTGTTTTCACGAATGAGCTTCTGCACTTCCTCACTCTCCCGGAGGACTTCAAACTCTGCCCTCCGGCCGCCTCCTTCTGTCTGAAGCATGCGCTGATATACCACTGCCTTCAGCACATCGGCAAGCCGCATGCACATCTGCGGCTGCTGGTGCGGCAAAGCCCCTTCTATTACATGATCAATTACATCCGTCAATCCGGCGGCATTCACTCCGGCAAATACTAAATGCCCTGTCTCTGCCGCCGCAACCGCCGCTGAAACCGTTTCATAATCACACAGATCACTTACCAGGATTACATCCGGGTCCTCTCTCAACGCAGCTCTCAGCGCACTGACATAATCCTTGCTGTCCAAACCGATCTCACGTTGGTTCACTATGGACATTTTGTGTGAATGCAGATATTCCACCGGATTCTCCAAGGTAATGATATGCGCATTTCTTACCGTGTTGATCTGATCAATCAAAGCTGCCAGTGTGGTCGTTTTACCACTTCCGGAAGCTCCTGCTACCAACACCAACCCCTGCTTCAGTTGATATAACGCTGTCACTTCCTCCGGCAGTCCCAACGCTTCCGCAGAAGGCACATTTGCTTCCACCAGACGCAAGGCCAGCGCTACATCTCCCTTCTGCTTATACGCATTGACCCGACAACGCCCGCCTCCGGAAAACGAAAACGAAAAATCATATTCTCCCTGCTCTTCAAACTGTTCCCTCTGTCCCTCAGGCAGAATTCCAAGCAGAATATCCAAGGTATCTGCCGGAAGCAATCTTGTAAACTCCATAGTAAGCAATTCGCCGTTCACACGCATTCTGGGAGAACTTCCCGCTGTCAGATGCACATCACTGGCTCCGGCTGTTCTGGCCGCACACAATATTTCCTCTAATATGTATGTGAATGCCGACATCGTGTTGTCCCCCTTTTACTTCTTCTCGTTAGATACAGCAACCATAAAAATCATTATGACGTCCCCAATTTTGCCTGTGCCATAGCTTCTTTCATCGCTTCCATATCCATCACATAGCGATTATCTAATGTCTTCATAATATCCATAATCCGAATATCCTTGTTTCTCTTCAAGGATAAGTCCAGAATAGAATTATCACGGAAATTAAGCAGTACAGGCCGAAGCACATCCGCTTCGTTCTCCACCAACACCAATGCTTTGTCCCCCGTACTCAGCTCAACGCTGACACCGGGAATCAAAATATTAATGGACTTCAGCAATGCATCTACCACTCTCATATCATACAGTTCCGGATGATCACGGAACTCCCAAATTGCCTTAATCTCCGACTCTGACCTTCCCTGTAGATCCATAGCCGTCAACTCATCATACCGATTGGCAACCAGCAATACCTTTGTAGGGTTGGATAGCCTTACATTAGGATCCACCTTGTTATATACGGTAAAATCATACTGAGAACGAAGTGCCGGCATACAAATTCTCTTCAAAGTCTTTCCTTCAGGAAATGCCTCTTCCAGGATATCCAATCCCTGCAACTGCACCTGATAAAGCCGCTCTCTGTTTTCTGCCGCATCCGCACGATCAAACAACATCTCCTTGGAAACAGTTGTCTTGCCAATCTCATGCACCAATGCTGCCAAAACCGTCTGCCCCTGCTCTTCCGGCATCAAATTCATGGTATGTGTAATTAACGCACATAGAATTGCGGTATTTAAAGTATGCCTGCACACATAATCATCCTTACTGCGCAGGTTTTGATAAAAGTTCACTTTGCCATTCACATGCCCATATTTTTTGGTAATTGTGCCGACAATGGATTCCATCTTAGCCGCCTTTTTGGTAGAAATAATCTTCTCCAACTCTGCCTGCATAGAAAACACTGACATAATCTGAAATCTCTCGAACTCCAAATCCTCTTCCGAAACAGGCGGAAGCGGTTCTGCAGGTTCCAGAATATACACACCCAACAGACCAAAATTTCCTGCACTTTCAATGGCCTGTTTTGTCAACTTGGAATCGCGCTCGAACAATAACACGCCCTTTTCACTGTAAATAGGACGTGCAAGACGCATTCCGATTTTCAAATTCGATACTTCAATAAATTTCATTATGCTCCCCTACCTTTTTCTACCGTTCCTCGCCAGACTTTATAACATCATTTTGTCCAGCCAAACAATACTGTGAGATCTTTTCATTGATCCCACAGATTATTATATATGATACATCGGTAAATGACAAATAAAAAATAACAGTTTTTTCATTTTTCTTTTATTTTTACTTTTTTGCTTCCACAATATTATGTATCCATACCCCTTTCTTCACCAAAATAAAGCCAATAACACATTTGATGATGTCCACTGACTGGCAGCAGAAATACAACGGCACAATGGGCATGCCGGTAAACCGACTCAACACATAAGCCAAAGGGATACTCACGCACCACAAGAACACACTGTCAAATAAAAAAGTAACCACTGTCTTACCGCCGGAACGCAATGTAAAATAGGAAGCATGTATAAAAGCCGCCAAGGGCATACAGATAGCTGCAATCCGTATAAAATCTGTCGCCAGTGCCTTGACTTCCACTGTGGTATTATACATCATGGGAAACAGCGGCGCACATAATATCAATACAGCGCCGATTCCGAAGCAGGAAAACACTGAAAATGCGATCAGCCTGGTATCCGTCTCCTTTGCCTCATTCATCTTCCCCGCCCCCAACAGTTGACCAACGATAATCGCAATTGCGCTTCCCATGGCAATAAATACCACATTAAATACATTGGAAATGGTGGTAGAGATATTTAATGCCGCAACCGCGGACAATCCCCTCACCGAATAGCACTGCATCAACATAGCCATACCGGCGGACCACAAGATCTCATTTATCATCAATGGTGTCCCCCTAAGCAAAATATTTCCCACAAGTCCTCCGGGTATCCTGCCGCTTTTATAAACCCCCACAATAAAAGGCATGCGCTCACTGTGTCTGTGTGTCCAAACCATTACGATTGCTGCTTGTACATACCTGGAAATCACAGTGGCAATAGCAGCACCGGCCACCCC
Organism: uncultured bacterium; assembly: GCA_947175015.1. Lineage (GTDB taxonomy): Bacteria > Bacillota > Clostridia > Lachnospirales > Lachnospiraceae > Acetatifactor. The sequence goes on along the minus strand of CAMWLE010000050.1, from coordinate 4,766 downwards.
AAGCTTCGGAAATCCCAGCGACCCGAAGATCAGCAGCCAATTCAGTACCAGATTCACCAGAACTGCAATGACTCCTGCCTTCATAGGCACCATGGTTTCCCCGCATTCCCGCAATGTACCGGTATAAATCTGTTCCATCACAAAGGGCAGCAATCCCGCAAGCATGATCCACAGATACTCCTGCCCGTACTGCAATGCGGCTGTCAGCGACGCTTCCTGTCCTTCCCCATGTAAATACATCAATATCAGACTTTTCCCAAATATCGTTAAAACAAAAACACCTGACAATAAGAGCAGCAGACAGATATAAATCTTAAAGCGAAAAGTATGTCTGACCCCTTTATGATCCCCGCATCCGTAAAATTGGGCACAAAAAATACCCGCACCGGAAATTGCGCCGAAAATACTTAGATTAAATACCAGCAACAACTGATTCACGATAGCGATGCCGGACATTTGTTCCGTTCCCACCCGACCTACCATAATATTGTCCAGCAAACCCACGAAATTGGTAATCCCATTTTGTACCATAATGGGAATTGCTACTGTCAATACCATTTTATAAAATGCCCTGTCCCCAAATAATTTTTTCCGTAAGTTCATGTTTACGCTCCTGTTTTCAATTCCTTTCACCAGAATCAATCCATCATTTTGTCAGATAACAGCTTCCAGAATCATCTTATCCCCAACGATTACCTCTTTTATGCCAACTTCTTTTTTCTTATTAAAATTAAAACTGATTAAATACCCCTTCTTCTGATGGTAATATTCCAAATAATCCGCAAGCTGTTCTTCTCCTCTTTCATTGTATTCATTGCCATGCCATATTTTGAGTTCCACAATGAACTGCTCTCCCAGATAATCTACAATCACATCTGTCCGCCTTGCATCTCTTGTCCTGGCTTCAATATAATAGTTGCCTGTGCCATTTATAATAGGTTTTAAGTATAACAGGAAAAATTTCCGTCCATACTCCTCAATAAATTTCTCATCATTATCACCATAACTATCCGTAAAATATACCACAAACTTTTCGATGACCAAATCCATATTCAGCTTTCCATGACTGATAAACCTGGACTGGTCCGCCTGCGCTTTGTTATAAATCGCACTATGAAGTTCATCTTCTGAAAGGAAGAGATTGTACAGACGTGTTTCAAATATACGATTTGCTACCTGGACAATACCGTTCCTGTTCACCACATACCCAAACATAGAAGCAAGATAAATCACAAGGGTATCCGCATTATAGGATATTCTTTTTCCCTGAAAAAGGATAGCATTCAACATCTGTTTCATCTCAGGGTATTCTTCAAGCTGTCTAACCATACTTTCAAAAAGCGGTGCCGGTTCCCCCAGTATCTGCTTTACAGCCTCTGCAACGCCTGCTTCTGTCCATATATTGATTTGCTCTTTGAACCGCTCCGTTTCCGGCAAGTCTTCGTCAAGCAATTTGCAGATTGCTGAAACAAGATAAGGATATCCTGATGTATAACCAAAAATACATTCTGCAACCGCCAGAACATTCATCCCTGTGTGGTGGTCTGCTTCATACTCCTGCAGCATGGAGGCAATCTGAGCAGCAGAAAAGCTCATATCAATATTAAACTTCGCAGCAATATTCCATGGACTGTTATATTGATGTCCTCCCTCAGGACGTAACTTTCGTTTCAGATTTTTAATATCATATACACCTGCAAGAACCACTGATTGGAATGTGGGTGTATTGTTTCGGTCAAGATAATATCCCCTCAGCATTGCCAGGAAATCAATAAATACCTGATTATTTGAAGCGCTGTCCACCTCATCAATCAGCATCACAACTGGCTTCCTGGAAGTCCCACATATATTGCTCAAAATGAGAAATAATTTATCCATGGTAACTTTTTCATTTTCTTTTATGGAAACAAGTGCTTCAAATACTTCTTCACCAACATTTTCCAACAAAGCGCTTCTAAACGCTTCCACCTGTTGAATAAAGGAAAGCACAAATATATGCTCATTCTCAAAATTTGTATTGCTCATTTTTTGAAAATCCAAAGATAATACAACATAATCCTCCTTCAGATATTCTGCAAGCGCCATAAGCGTTGTTGTCTTTCCGAACTGTCTGCCCTTATTGATTACAAAATAGCAATTTCGATCTACAAATCGCTCCTTGATTTTTTTTAATCTATCCTCCAATCGCACCATGTAGTGGATATCTGGATTGCACTGCCCCTCCGTGTTAAAATAACGTTCCATTATTTTCATCTCCGTATTTTTGTTCCTTTCCTTTTATGTGTCATTGTCAAAAGAACAAATGGTGTCACACTGCCCAGTTTACATAGGTATTCATACATTTAGACTTCTAATCTCCAATTGCCTCAATGTAGAGAATCGTTCCCGCGTCATTGACATAAACATTCGCATACATTTTTTTGGTGTCTTTTATACCAGTCTGGAAAGCATTCCCTGCATTTTCAACAAGTCTCCATTTTTCATCCTTATCAATACTGTCCGGAACAAAGTACAATTCTATATATTTCCCCTGGTTTTCCAGTTTCATTTCCTGCAATTCATTACTGACATCATAATCATAAAAAGCAAAAAAGTAAAGTTTCACTGTTGTGGGCCCGATTCCACCCGATATCCAGCTACGCCATTGTATATCTGATGTCTTTGGTAATTCCGGAAAGAGACTATAAATCGGCTCCGTTTCTGTACGTATTTGAAAATTTTCATTCCTCCCGGCCGTCTCTGCTCTTTCCGCTAAGAATACTACGACTCCTGCTGCCGCAAGCAATACCCCTACCGCTATTATCCCCCATAACAGCACCATAAAAATCTTTCTCGCCATCCTCTTTCCCTCCATACTGTCATAAAAAGTACGATCAAACCATCTTTTTCATGCAACACTTACATTTATCGGCTTTTTATCAAAACTTCTTTCCCTTCAAAAGCGAAGCCATATTTTCGGATTCGGTCACCAGAAATTCCCCGATTCTTTAAAGCCGCCTCGTATCGCTGCTCTTCTATCTGTTTTAATGCAGAATCCGCGCTGTCCTCCAAAGATTTCTCTTCTCTCGAATCCCTGACCTTGAATTCCATGATCACGGCATTGTCTGTTTCATTCTTCGGCTCCATCATTACATCGTATCTTCCGAAACCACTCTCCCGGTTGGCGGTAATAATGTAGCGTTCTGCCAGCTCTACGGCCAGTCCCAACACAAAACCATGGTAAAAACGCTCCGGCTGCGTCTCCATGGAGGGATTTTTCCCACTGTCAAAATAACTGAATGTGGCCAAAGCCACCCGGTTCATATAGGCGTTCATGGACTTTACATCATCCTGCAGCAACGCCCTGATGAAGCCGTTATAGACTGTTCCTGTACCGGAGAACCATTTCTTTATCATCTTTCGGAACATAATCTGTACTTCCTTGTTTGTCAGAGCCAGTTCGTACAAGTCTATTCCTGTATCCTCATTTAATGTGTAGCTTTCTGCTTTCAGGTATCCGCTGGCCAGAAGCAAACTCCAGATGGCATTTTCATCGCCGGTATGTCCTCCCTCGGTATCCAACTGTTCAAAAATAATCTGCTCATCTATTTCCTTGTACAGATGTTCCCCTTTCAGCAAGTTCTCCATAGACATTTTAATCTCTGCGCTTCCCTCCCGAATCAGCTTATCCACCAGGCCGTTGCTGCTGGTGTTGGCCCAATAGGTGGAAAGCCGTCCCGTTTTCAAATAATTTATAATGGACCAGGGATTATAAATATCCTTGCATTTTCCAAAGGTAAACCCATCATACCACTTTTTTACCTCTGTATGCTTATCCTGCATTCCATACTCATCCAGCGCCAAAAACACTTCCTCTTCCGTAAAGCCAAAGCAATCGGCATATATATCCGAGGTTACTGTCACCACAGTCAGATGATTCAGGTCAGAGAAAATGGATTCTTTGCTAACTCTTGTAATTCCTGTCATAACCGCCCGTTCCAGGTACGGATTCGTCTTAAACGTGGAATTGAACAGCCCTCTGATGAGTTCAACCATTTCATGCCAATAACCATGCACCCAGGCTTCTTGAAGAGGCGTATCGTATTCGTCCAGCAGAATAATAACTTTTTTTCCATAGTAACGATACAAGAATTCAGACAATGTGCTCAGCGAAGAAACGGCGGAATAGTTATCCATATTAACAGAAATATTTTTTATGAACTCCTTTTCCTTTTCATTCAAGCTATCTTCTCTCAGCAAAAATTCATATCGGTTGTACAATTTTTCTATCAGATAAAACAAACCTTTTTTTGCCTCAATGAAAGAAGTTGCCTTTATTCCTGCAAAACTTAAAAATATGACTGGCCAAGTTCCCTGCAAATTACGATATTTTTCATCGTTCCATATAGATAATCCTTCAAAAACTTCGCCCCGTTCCGCATACTCAACAGAAAGAAATCTCTCCAGCATATTCATGTTCAAAGTTTTCCCGAATCTGCGGGGGCGGGTAATCAGAGTTACCTCATCTCTATTTTCCCACCATTGCCTGATGAAATCTGTTTTATCAATATAAAAGCTATTCTCTGTTACCAGTTTCTCAAAATTTTGAATGCCAATTCCTACTGTTCTTGCCATGATATCGTCCCCGCCTTTTTATACTTCTCCTATTATATATGTTTTCCGTATAATATACAAGAAAATCATCAAATCTGTAAATTATCACTAAGCAAATCCGGGTCTTTGACAGTTGGATTTTTAATAAAGCCATTAAACCCCTTACAATATCT
>CAMWLE010000049.1 GCA_947175015.1 uncultured bacterium | reverse complement strand
CGCTGCATTTGCGATTTCTGTGCATCAGTTACTGGTCACGGAGTGAACAGTAACTAATGTCATGTAAAAATGGAATGTGTGGCAAATATGTATTTGCATTTCGTTCATTTTATGATATAATGAACCATGTTTAAATTATGAAACAACCGGATAGTCATTCATGTTATGATAAAACAGCGGATGCGGAATGGTATATAGGAGGATGAGGAATGTATTCTTTGGACGAAGTACGAAATATTGACCCTGAAATTGCCCAGGCCATTGAGGACGAACAGGCAAGGCAGAACAGCCATATTGAGCTGATCGCTTCCGAAAACTGGGTGAGCAAAGCAGTGATGGCAGCCATGGGCAGTCCTCTGACGAACAAATACGCAGAAGGATATCCCGGAAAAAGGTATTATGGCGGCTGTGAATGTGTGGATGTGGTGGAGAATCTGGCAATTTCCAGGGCGAAAGAGCTGTTTGGGTGTGAATATGCCAATGTCCAGCCCCATTCCGGTGCACAGGCTAATATGGCAGTGCAATTTGCAGTCTGCAAGCCAGGTGATACCATTATGGGAATGAATCTGGACCATGGTGGGCATTTGACACATGGAAGTCCGGTGAATATGTCCGGTAAATATTTTAATATTGTACCTTACGGCGTAAATGATGACGGGTTTATTGATTATGACAAATTGCGGGAAATTGCTCTGAAGGCAAAGCCTAAGATGATCATTGCAGGTGCATCCGCATATGCGCGCACGATTGATTTCAAAAAATTCCGTGAAGTTGCCGATGAGGTGGGGGCGGTTCTCATGGTGGATATGGCACATATTGCCGGATTGGTGGCGGCAGGACTTCATCCAAGTCCTATTCCGTATGCCGATGTGACTACGACCACTACACATAAGACGCTTCGGGGACCTCGAGGAGGCATGATTCTGTCCAGCAATGCGGTTAATGAAAAATATAATTTCAACAAGGCGATTTTCCCCGGCATACAGGGAGGTCCTTTGATGCATGTGATTGCTGCCAAGGCAGTTTGTTTTCAAGAAGCGCTCAGCGATGAGTTCAAGACATATCAGAAGAATATTATTGACAATGCACAGGCGCTCTGCAAAGGGTTGATAAACAGAGGAATCCGCATTGTGTCCGGAGGAACGGATAATCATTTGATGCTGGTGGATCTGACCAATTTCGGTCTTACCGGCAAGGCTGTGGAGAAGTTACTGGATGCGGCACATATTACATGTAACAAGAATACGATCCCCAATGATCCTCAATCTCCTTTTGTAACCAGCGGTATCCGTTTAGGGACGCCGGCAGTGACATCCAGAGGCATGAATACACAGGACATGGAGAAAATTGCAGAAGCCATTGCACTTGTTGTCAAGGGCGGCGAAGAGAAGATTTCGGAGGCACGTGCGATAGTGCAGACGTTGACAGATCAGTACCCATTATTGTAAAAACGATAAAATATGATAATGCAAAAGGGCGGGAAGAATCGAGCTTCCTGCTCTTTTTTGTCATTTAGTCCATCAAGTCAAAGGAACGGGTTTTTCACGCGCATTTTGCACGCAAAACCTGAGACTGCCTGCGCCAAAATGAGCGAATTTGGCTCATTTTGTGTGCATCATGTTGCTTTGAACGGCGAAGCCGTGAAAAGTAACCTTTGATAAAACTGCGGACATGAGGCAAAATAATTTGTTCTTGCCATATGGATGTGGTTTGTGGTATCATAAATATGTTCATTTTATTTCATTTTCAGATAGTATCAAAACGATATGATATAGAGATTTTTTCGGAAAGGAGGTAGAAATGAATCTTAGTTCGGATAAAGAAGTTGCAAAGAAATCTTTACTTTTCCTCAATACATTCCTTTTGATTGTACATGCTATCTTTTTATTGCTGTTTGCCTGTACACATGTGACGGTCATGGCGATAATGAATATCTTCAGTGTTTTGAGCTATTCTCTAGGCTTTCTGCTGATACAGAAGCGCAAGACGAATCATCAGATCGTGATTACTTTCCTTGAGATTATGATACATATGTTCCTGGCAGTGATTTGCCTGGGAAAAGATTGCGGTTTTCAGCTTTACTTTATTGGTTGTGCAGCTGTTGTTTTTTATGCCGAATATTTTTCTGTGAGACTGGTAGGCCGTCATATCGGAGCTATATTTATGAGTGTATGCAGTGGAGTACTATATTTTATAGCGTTGCGTACTTCACGTAATATGGGAGTTCTATATCCATTTAGTCCAGGATTCCAGAATATATTGATGGTATTGAATTCCACTGCAGTATTTATTGTATGTATTTATTTCTATAGTATGTTAACCAGAATCGCAAATTTTTATGAACAAGAATTGGCACGCCAGGCCAATCATGATAAGTTGACAGGACTTGTAAACAGGTTCTATTTAATTGATTATTTGCAGCAGGCTTATGATGCGGGGAAAATGCAGAATTATTGGCTTGCCATTGTGGATATTGATGATTTCAAAATGATAAATGATCGCTTTGGACATAACTGCGGTGATTTTGTGCTGAAAAGTATGACTTCTATTATAGAATCCTGCTGTGGCGAACTGATTGCATGCAGGTGGGGCGGGGAAGAGTTTGTCATGGTGGGAGCCATGCCCGGAGGGAAAGAAGCGGAAACCGCGGTTCTGGAGACAGTGAGGAAGACGGTTGCGGAGAGAGAATTTGTATATGACGGCAACAGAATTAAGCTGACCATTACCATAGGTGCAGCACCTTATTTGGATAGTCAAAGCATTGATGAGTGGATCAGTGTTGCGGATGAAAAACTTTATATCGGTAAGCATTCAGGCAAAAACCAGTTAGTGATATAGGGCTTTTGCCTGTATTGCCATGATACCAATAAAGAGACAGGTTTTATGGAAAAGGTATTTCTATAAATGAAGGGGGTATAGAGTGGATATGACAAACGAGAATATGTCATTGGTATATACCAATGATAAATGTATCGGATGCAACAAATGTACAAGAGTCTGTTGCTGCGAAGGTGCCTGTGTGACCAATGAATCAGAAAATGGTATGCGTATTGATGTGGACAGCAAACGCTGTGTGGCCTGCGGTGCCTGTTTTGATGTATGCGAACATCATGCGAGAGAATATCATGACGATACAGACCGTTTCTTTGAGGATTTAAAGCGTGGGGAGCGGATTTCGTTGTTGATTGCGCCGGCTTTCAAGGCCAATTACCCACAGGAATATGAGGCGGTGTTGGGGGGCCTTAAGTCTCTGGGGGCCAGGCATTTGATCAATGTATCTTTTGGTGCGGACATTACTACATGGGGATATTTAAATTACATAAAACAACATAATTTCCTGGGTGGGATTTCTCAGCCTTGTCCCGCAGTGGTGCGTTATATTGAGCATTATACGCCAGAGCTGATTCCGAAGCTGTTCCCGGTGCAGAGCCCTCTAATGTGTGCTGCCATCTATGCCAGAAAGGAAATGAAGATTTCGGACAAGCTGGCTTTTATCAGTCCTTGTATTGCCAAAAAACTTGAGATCGACGATTCAAACAACCAAGGATATGTATCCTACAATGTTACATTCGATCATTTGATGGAGTATGTCCGTAAAAACAATATCCGAGGCGAGCTGAAGTCTGATGAGATTGAATACGGGCTTGGTTCCATTTACCCCATGCCGGGAGGACTCAAAGAAAATGTCTACTGGTTTCTGGGGGAGAGTGTATTCATCCGGCAGATAGAAGGCGAAAAGCATATGTATCATTATCTGGAGGAAAATAAAGAGCGCATTGCCAAAGGACAGACACCATACCTTTTTATTGATGCTTTGAATTGTTCCGCCGGATGTATATATGGTACGGGTTGTGAGGCAGATCGGGCGAATTCCGATGATGTGTTGTGCAATCTTCTGCAGATCAGGGAAGCATCCAAGAAAAATAATGCCGCCAGTGCATGGTCGAAGAAGTTGTCTCCGTCGAAGCGGCTGAAACGCTTAAATCAACAATTCCGGGGATTGAAGTTAGAGGATTATCTGCGTAAATATACGGATCGCTCTGCGGAATGTCCCCGTAAGATTCCCTCGCCTTCAGAACGCGAAGCCATTTTCCATGATATGGAAAAACATACCCAGGAAGAGCGCATGATCAACTGTTCCTGCTGCGGATATGAATCCTGTGACCAGATGGTGGAGGCGATTTATAATGGTTTCACCCGGAAGGAAAATTGTATTTATTATATTAAAAAGACAGTGGAACTTCAAAACGAAGAAGCGCAGAAACTTACAGTGCAGCTAGAAGCGGAAAAAGGCAATGTGCAAGAGCAGAAGGAAATGATCCTGGAGACTATCCGGGAGATTAATCAGAAATTTGCCAATTTGTATCAGTCTGTGGATGAGATGACGGCGGGCAACGACAATGCAGCAGTGGAAAGTACGGAGATTTCCGGTGATATGGTGCATGTCTCGGATTTCTGTGAAGTATTGGCCAATTCGCTTGATGATATAACGGTAGTGCTGCAGGAATTGGTGCAAAATAATAATGAAGTAGTAAGTATAGCATCTCAAACGAATTTGCTGGCATTAAATGCGAGTATAGAGGCTGCCCGAGCGGGAGAGGCCGGGAGGGGATTCTCAGTTGTAGCAGGCGAGATCAATCATTTGGCATCGGATTCCAGGGAAACAGCCACACGCAGCAATGAGAGTCAGAATAAAGTCATGGCTGCCATTGCCCGGATTATTGAAGATACAGGCAAACTGCGAGAAACGATTGATGCGGTAAATGGACGTACACAGAATCTTGCTGCTTCTACGGAACAAATTGCTGCTTCTGTGGCAGTCATATTAAATACGGCAAATGATGTAAAAGAGAGTTTGAATTTATTGTTAGAGGCATCCCAAACAGTATAAATATAAATGAAATATAAATAAAATATAAAAAAGTCTTGTGCTTTTTGAATATATATGCTAAAATATCCTTCGGTGAAAAACAAGTGTCCGCGATATAGAAACAAATCGAGGTAAGCCTGTCGATATGGCAGAATGTGAGGAACTATGGGAGAAGCAGCAAAGTATTTTGTGGTAAGGCAGAAAGCTGTACCCGAAGTATTATTGAAAGTAGTCGAAGCAAAGAGGCTTTTGGAGTCGGAGAAAGCTCTGACCATTCAGGAAGCGGTTGATGCTGTCGGCATCAGCCGCAGTTCTTTTTATAAGTATAAGGATGATATTTTTCAATTTCATGATAACTCACAGGGAACTACTTTTACCCTGATGTTTCAGATGGATGATGAGCCGGGACTGTTGTCGGATGTGCTGAAGATTATTGCAGAGTATCGGGCTAATATCCTGACCATACATCAGAGTATTCCAATTAACGGGATAGCATCCTTGAGCCTCAGTGTACAAATTCTGCAGGATACGGGTGATATTACGAGAATGATGGAACAAATGGAGCATCAAAAAGGAGTACGCCATGTGAAGATACTCTCCAAAGAGTAGGGGTGGTGGACTGGAAGAATGGTGGAATGGTGGACGGATGCGGAACTGGAATAGGAGGCTTAGGGAAGATGATTCAGGTAGCAGTATTAGGTTATGGCACAGTGGGAAGCGGTGTTGTGGAGGTGATTCAGCGTAATAATGCGGAAGTGAGTTTAAGGGCAGGAGAAGAGGTACATGTGAAGTATATTCTTGACTTGAGGGATTTTCCGGGGGACCCTTATGAGAATAAGGTGGTGCATGATTTTAACCTCATTTTGGAAGACGAGGAAGTCAGTGTGATCTGTGAGGTTATGGGTGGCGTTGGCGCTGCATATCAATTTACAAAGCAGGCATTGGAGGCAGGCAAAAGCGTATGTACTTCCAATAAGGAACTGGTGGCAAAGCATGGCGCAGAGTTGTTGGCCATTGCGGCAGAGAAACACTGCAATTATATGTTTGAGGCCAGTGTGGGAGGCGGTATTCCTATTATCCGTTCCATCAACAATGCGTTGACACCGGAGAGAATAGAGGCTGTTACCGGAATTCTCAACGGTACCACCAATTATATTTTAAGTAAAATGGAGCGTGAGGGTGCGGATTATGCACAGGCGCTGAAACAGGCGCAGGAGTTGGGGTATGCGGAACGCAATCCTGAGGCGGATGTAGAAGGCCATGATGCGTGTCGTAAAATTGCGATACTGTCTTCTCTGATGACAGGGAAAAATGTGGATGCAGAGAAGATTTACACGGAAGGAATTACGAAGATCACTGCGGCAGATTTTGATTTTGCCAGAGCTGCGGGCATGACAATCAAATTATTGGCAACAGCAAAATTGCAGGAAGATGGAAGTGTGCTGGCAATGGTTGCGCCCCATATGTTATCTAAGGAACATTCTCTGGCTATGGTCAATGATGTGTTCAACGGCATATTTGTCACAGGAAATATGCTGGGCGATGCTATGTTTTACGGGCATGGCGCAGGAAAGCTTCCCACGGCAAGCGCAGTGACGGCTGATGTAATAGACTGTATCAGAAACCGGGACAGGACGACTTGGTGTATTTGGGAAGAGACGGAGGGCAGGCTTGCGGATGCGGCACAGACGAAGAAGAAATTCTTTGTGCGGGTGAAAACTTCATCACGTAAGACAGCGGAAGAGGCATTTGGGGGAAGCAGTATCCTTGAGGCGCCGGAGCATAAGGAGGAAGTCGGTTTCATTACACAGGAGATGACGGAGCAGGAATTCAATGAGAAATGTACTCTGCTGAAAGACAGTGTGATAGGCAGAATACGCCTGCTGTAGAAAAGTGCGGTGTCGCAGCATATGTTATTGTATGGAGGATAATTGAGATGAAATACATTGTAGTGTTGGGAGACGGCATGGCGGATGAACCGATAGAGCAGTTGGGAGGCAAAACCCCCCTGGCCTATGCAAATACTCCGAATATGGACAGACTCAGCAAATTAAGTGAGGTGGGAATGGTGCATACGATTCCTGATGGTATGAAGCCCGGTTCTGATACGGCGAATCTGTCTGTCCTGGGATATGATCCGAAAAAGTATTATTCAGGACGTTCTCCCTTAGAGGCGTTGAGCATCGGTGTGCCTATGAGGGATACGGATATTGCAATTCGCTGCAATATTGTGACGATTTCAGAAGAGGATGTCACTTTTGGAGAGAAGACCATTATTGATCACAGCGCGTCGGAAATCAGCACCGAAGATTGTGCGGTGCTGCTTCATGAAGTAGAGAAAGAGCTGGCAAATGAAACATATCAATTCTATGTGGGCACCAGTTACCGGCATTGCCTGATATGGAATCATGGAAATGTCATAGAACTGGCCCAGCCCCATGATGTGTTAGGGCAGAAGATCGGGCAATATCTGCCGGGGGACAAGGCATTGAGAGAAATGATGGAGAAGAGCTACCATATTTTGGTGAATCATCCCATTAATATAGAAAGAAAGAAAAAGGGACTGAACCCGGCGAATTGTTGTTGGTTCTGGGGTGCGGGCACGAAACCAATGCTATCTTCCTTTGAAGAGAAGACGGGGAAAAAGGGTATGATGGTGTCTGCGGTGGATTTGCTCAAAGGCATAGCAGTGGGGGCCGGCATGGGAGTTGCACTTGTGGAAGGCGCCAACGGGGGACTGCATACCAATTATGCCGGGAAGGTGGAAGCGGCGGTGAAGGCCGTGACAAAGGATGGGTATGATTTCGTATATATACATCTGGAGGCGCCGGATGAGATGGGACATCAGGGCAGTGTGGAGCGGAAAGTACAGGCCATTGAATACCTGGATACAAAAGTGATCGGGCCTTTGGTGGAAAAGCTGGAAGTATCCGGAGAGACATTCAGGCTGTTGGTGCTGCCGGATCATCCTACACCCATTCGTGTGCGGACCCATACATCGGACAGTGTTCCCTACATGCTCTATGACAGTACCAGGCCCAGACAGAATACCTGGGATTATAATGAGGAGGCAGGTACAGCTTCGGGGAATTATGTGGCAGAGGGACATAAGCTGATGGAAAAACTGCTGGAAGTGTAAAATAATAACAGGAATTTCGGAAAGAACAGCATTTTTCGCCTGAATTTGTGCCGCTTGACGGCATAACTGAAATTGTGTGATTGCTCTATAATAATGAGGAAAATGAGGAGTGGAAACATGGCAAAGGTAGTAAAATTTGGAGGAAGCTCTCTGGCAAGTGCGGAGCAGTTTAAAAAGGTGGGTGACATCATCCGGGAGGATAAGAACAGGAAATATGTGGTGCCGTCTGCGCCGGGGAAACGTTTCGCGAAAGATATAAAAGTAACGGATATGTTATATTCTTGTTATGATCTTGCTGAGGCGGATAAAGATTTTGGAGAGGCACTGGAGGCCATTGCCGTAAGGTTTCAGGAGATTATCGACGGATTGGAACTTTCTGTCAGCCTTGAAGAAGAATTTAAGATCATCGCACAGAATTTCAGGGAAAAAGCAGGCAGCAATTATGCGGCTTCCCGCGGCGAGTATCTGAACGGCATTATTATGGCAGCATATCTGGGTTATGAGTTCATTGATGCAGCCAAGGTAATCTTCTTCGATGAAGAGGGTAATTTTGATGCGGATAAGACCAACCAGATACTCTCTGCAAGACTGGCAGAATGTGAATATGCGGTGATTCCCGGTTTCTATGGTGCAATGCCTGACGGCAGGGTGAAAACTTTTTCCAGAGGCGGCTCCGATGTGACAGGCTCCGTTGTCGCCAAAGCGGCTAAGGTGGATGTCTATGAAAACTGGACGGATGTATCCGGCGTTCTGGTTGCGGACCCCAGGATTATTGATAATCCCAAAGGAATTGATGTCATTACTTACAGAGAGCTTAGAGAGCTTTCCTACATGGGGTTCACAGTACTGCATGAAGACGCTATTTTCCCGGTGCGGCAGGAGGGGATTCCTATTAATATACGGAATACCAATACGCCTCAGGATAACGGTACGTGGATTGTGGGGAGTACTTGTCAGAAGTCGAAATATGTCATAACAGGTATTGCCGGTAAAAAAGGCTTCTGCTCCGTCAATATTGAGAAAGATATGATGAATGCGGAGATTGGTTTTGGGAGGAAGATTTTACAGGCCTTTGAGGAAAATGAAATTTCCTTTGAGCATGTGCCTTCCGGTATTGATACGATGACGGTGTATGTACATCAGGACGAATTTATGCACAAGGAGCAGCAAGTGGTTGCGGGCATTCACAGACTGGCCAAGCCGGACGCCATTGATATCGAGTCGGACCTGGCGCTGGTTGCGGTTGTGGGGAGGGGCATGAAGTCCACAAGAGGAACGGCGGGCAGGATATTTTCCGCTCTGGCGCACGCCAATGTGAATGTTAAAATGATAGATCAGGGTTCTTCTGAGCTGAATATTATCATTGGTGTGGCAAATGAGGATTTTGAGACTGCGATTAAGGCAATATATGACATTTTTGTGTTGACAACATTATAAGGAAGAATGGAGAAAATGGTACAAGAACAAAAGGAATGCTGTGGGGATCATTGAGCATTCCTTTTGTTGTATATAAGACGAGTGCATAATGCTTGATATTTGTCATAAATGTATAAAAATAATGCAATAAATTATTTATATTTGTTGAAATCTTAATAAAAGTAGGATATAGTTAAGAGTAATAGAAACCGTTGTTGCCTGATGGCAGGAATTTCAGATGAGAGGGAATGGGGCGTTGATCAAGAGAGGAGATCATACATAATGAGAAAAGAAGAAAATATTGAGAAGAGGCTTACCAAGTCTTTTTTCGAGGTATCAACAATTATTGCGGCAGTAGCACTGATTGCGTTGATTGCAATGATGGTAATATCTAACAGATATTCCTATGCATTGTACAATTTTGGTTTTGCACAGGGCGATATAGGCAAGGCAATGTTCGTGTTTGCAGATCTCAGATCTTCCCTTCGGGCGGCAATTGGTTATGATGATGAAGATACGATTAAAGCTGTTGTGCAGCAGCATGATGAAAATAAAGTAATGTTTGAAGAATATTTTGCAATAGTTGAAAATACTATCGTTTCCGCAGAGGGCAGGAAGACATATGATGAGATCAAAGCGGAACTGGATGAATATTGGAGACTGGATGCTGAGATCATGGCATTGGGTGCGACGATGGACAGGGAGAAGTGCAGACAGGCCCAGGAGATGGCATTGACTGAGCTGGCAGGTGTTTATAACAGCATCTATGGGAAGCTGGACTCATTGCTGGAGGTAAAGGTAGAGGAAGGAAATCGACTGTCCACCATGCTGACGGTTATCAACTGGATAATAGCTGTTGTGATCTTGGCTGGAATTGTGGTAGCAATGTTCATTGCCACTAAGCTTGGGAAAAGGATTGCGCAGCGCATTTCTGTTCCTTTGAGAAAATTAGGTGACAGGCTTGTGACATTTGCGGGTGGTGATTTATCTTCACCTTTCCCCTTGGTGGAAACCGGAGATGAAGTGGAGCAGTTGGAAGTAAATGTCAGGGATATGGCAGATAATCTGAATGTGCTGATTCGGGATGTGGGCGAAGTGCTGGGCGAGATGGCCGGCGGAAACTATGCAGTCAGCTCCAAGGTATCCGAGAGATATACCGGAGATTTCAAGAAGTTATATGATTCCATGCGCGGATTAAAAGAGCAGATGACAGAGACGTTGATCTCCATAGGGGAAGCTTCAAATCAGGTTTCTGCGGGGTCCGATGATCTGGCCAAGGCATCGCAATCCCTTGCGGAGGGAGCAACAGAACAGGCCAGTGCGGTACAGGAGCTGCACGCGACAATATCCGATATTGCCGAGACTATGAAGAAGAGTGCGGACAGCGCTGAGGAATCTTATGCAAAAGCACAGCAGTATGCGGATGAAGCAGATCATAGCCAGGCGGAAATGAATACCATGATGGCAGCGATGGAACGTATTAATAATGCTTCTATGAAGATAGGGAATATTATTTCTGAGATTGAGTCAATTGCATCTCAAACCAATCTTTTGTCATTAAATGCGTCCATAGAGGCGGCAAGAGCAGGGGACGCAGGACGCGGTTTCGCAGTCGTTGCAGATGAGATCAGGCAGTTGGCAGATCAAAGTGCGAAAGCGGCAGTGGATACCAGAGAGTTGATAGAAGGTTCGATACAGGAAGTTTCAGAAGGAAATAATGCGGCAGAGCGTGCGTCCAATGCTATTGGCACAGTGGTGGCAGGAATTCAGCAGATTGCAAGTTTCTCTAAGGATCTGAAGGTTATGGTGGAAGATCAGGCGGAGGCAATGCGTCAGGCAGAGATTGGAATCAATCAGATTTCAGAGGTGGTACAGTCCAATGCGGCTACTGCAGAAGAGGCTTCGGCTACCAGCGAGGAATTGTCAGCACAGGCCACCATATTGGATGAGCTGGTAGGGCAGTTTACATTGGCAAAGTAGGCGTGGTGTACAATCATTTCCTCATGGCTGAACTGTTATAGAAAATTTTGGAAATTTGTCGATATGTGTTGACAGATGAAGGGCGAGCTTATATAATAGACGTATCATCCTTCATTGAGATACAGAAGAGATAAGATGCAAAAGTTTGCTATATGCAAAAGAATTGATATACAGAGGATGAAATGAAGGAAAAATAAGGAAATGGACGTAATAGTTCATTTCCTTTCTTAATATTGAAATTGTATATGCCGGAAAAACGGGACATCAGGTTATCATGGATGGCGGTGTGGCCGGCTACATGAAAATTAGTGTAAATAATTATGGAACAGTTGGATTATCTGGTAAAAATGACATCATAGTTTGGACGGATAAAAAGAATACAGGTGAGGATACATATGGATGACAGGGTGCAGAGTCAGCAGGAGAAGAGAGAGGCAAGGAGAAAAAGACGAATCAGAAATCAGATCATTGCTTATGCCGTTATGATTCTGTTGATACTTGCTATGGCGGCAGGCGTCGTATACGGTATACAGTTTGTAAGGACATATTCACAGAGACAGGAAGAACAGAAAAAGCCAAATGAAGGAGATGGGGAGAATCAACAGGGAACACAGGATGGGGAGCAGAACAATAACCAGAACTCGAATCAGGACGTGATAGACGAAATTCTTTCATCGGAAGAAGAAATAATAAAACCGGAAGAACCTACGCCGGAGGTGCCTGAGCCTACACCGGAGCAAAAATTGGATGAGGAAATCAATGCCAGGATTGAAGTGATGTCTTTGGAGGACAAGGTGGCAGGACTATTCATTGTGACGCCGGAAGCAATTACTAAGGTGAGCAATGCCGTAAGGGCCGGAGAGGGTACGAGGCAGGCGTTGGCGCAATATGCTGTGGGAGGACTGATTTATTTTGGCAACAATATACAGTCAGAAGAGCAGTTAAAGGAAATGTTGGAGAATACGAAACAGTATGCAAAATACCCATTATTTCTGGGCGTGGATGAGGAAGGCGGCAGTGTGGCAAGGATAGCCTCTGCGGGGTTGGGACCTGCGGTGGATGGTGCCGGAGCAATCGGAGCTACAGGGGATGCTGCGAACGCGTACCAGGCAGGAGTGACAATAGGGACTGCTTTAGCAGGGATTGGCTTCAACCTTGATTTTGCACCAGTGGCAGATTTGGCAAATGTGGAGGGCAGCATCATGGCCGGACGTGCTTATGGTGCTGAAGCGTCAACCGCAGCGGGATTTGTTACATCCATGTTGGCGGGACTGGAAGAGCAGAAAGTTCTAGGATGTCTTAAGCATTTCCCGGGAATTGGCAGTTCTACACAAGATACGCATGTGGGAATGGCATCTACGGACAGAAGCCTGGAACAGTTTCAGGCGGAGGAATTTGTAATGTTTCAGGCCGGCATTGATGCCGGGGCGGACATGATCATGGTTAGTCATATGGCAGCGCCGGGACTTACTGACAACCCGGACCCCTGCATTTTTTCCAGGCAGTTGGTGACAGATATTCTGCGGGATGAGATGGGATTTCAGGGGATTATTATTACGGATGCATTGAATATGAAGGCGATTTCCGATTTTTATGGTGCGGATGAGGCGGCGGTTATGGCGATTTTGGCAGGGTGTGATATGCTGCTTATGCCGGAAGACTTCGATAAAGCATATAATGGTGTTCTCCAGGCCATACAGGAAGGACATATTGCGGAGGAGAGAATAGATGATGCCCTGCGGCGTATTTACAGGGTGAAGTATGGGAGTAAATTGAATTGAATCCGGCAAGGCAAATATGATTCGGATAAGGAAACTGTTTGATATGATGCGCAACATGAATAAGATATGTTGCGCATTTTTCGCTATTATGTGTATTGCAGGTGCAACAAAAGTACAGCAGTAACAAAAATGCAGTATCACAAAAATACAGCAGCAATGAAAATACAGCGTCACGAATATCAGAGTGGAGCGATTGCAGGAGAGCGCAGCAAAAGAACAGCAATAACAAAAATACAATAGTAGGTGGAATAGAAAGAAAGTGAGGTCAGGAACAAATATGGAATATCAGTATAACAGCAGTTGTTTGACGAGGGATGGCAAACCCTGGTTCCCTGTGATGGGAGAAATGCACTATAGCAGGTATAAGGAGGAGTTATGGGAAGAATCTCTGCGCAAGATAAAAGCGGGAGGTGTGACCATTGTATCTACTTATGTGATCTGGCTGCACCATGAGGAGGAGAAAGGGGTATTTGACTTTAGCGGCTGTCGGGATTTGAAGCGTTATGTGGAGCTCTGTGCCAAGGTGGGGCTGAAAGTATTTCTACGGTTGGGACCTTGGGTACATGGGGAATGCCGTAATGGTGGGTTTCCGGATTGGGTGGTTGCGCTAGGGAAAGCGGGGGTAAAACTTCGCAGCGATGACGAAACCTATTTGTCCTATGTAAGACGTTATTGGGAGCAGATTTTTGCTCAGGTGAAAGGGCAGATGGATGAGGACGGAGGCCCGGTGATCGGCGTGCAGTTGGAAAATGAGTATGGTCATGTAGGAGGGCAGCGCGGAGAGAAGGGGGAGGCGCATATGCGTACCCTGATGGCTCTGGCAAAGGAGATTGGCTTTCGTGTGCCCTTATATACTGCTACCGGCTGGGGCGGCGCCTGTATTGGGGATGCGCTGCCCGTTATGGGAGGGTATTGTGAGGCGCCCTGGGACCCAAGTACAGGGGAGCTTGCGGCCAACACCAATTATATTATCAGCCATGTGAGGAATGATTCTCTCATTGCCTGTGATCATCATGTGGAGGGAGCGGTTACTTTTGACGAGTCTAAATTCCCGTATCTGACAGCGGAACTGGGCGGAGGAATCCAGGTGACGAGTCACAGGAGGCCGGTGGCGGAAGGCAGGGATATTGGAGCCATGTCCACTACGAAACTTGCCAGCGGTGTGGCGCTTTTGGGGTATTATATGTATCATGGGGGCAGCAATCCCAAAGGAAAGCTGTCTACGTTGCAGGAAAGCAGGGCAACAGGCTATGCCAATGATCTGCCGGAGATTAATTATGATTTTAACGCACCTGTCAGACAGTATGGCACCATATCCGATACGTATAAGGAGATAAAGCTTCTGGCGGCGTTTTTGCAGGATTTCGGGGATGACCTGGCGGCGTTGCCTGCGGAGATTGTCCCGGAGCATGTGAAACCGGAGGATATGCACACGTTGAGAACATCCTGTCGGCATGATGGTACGCATGGTTATGTATTTTTTAATAATTATCAGCGCCGCCGCAGGATGGATGCACATAAAGGTGTGGTTTTTGAGGGGATGACCGATCAGGGAAAGGTAGTGTTCCCGGCGGTGGATCTGGAAAGCGGGGCATACGGCTTCTTCCCATATCATATGCAGTTGGGGGACGCTGTGTTGGTGTCTGCGCTGGCAACCCCATATTGCAAGTTGGAGGAAGGCAGAAATTCCGAAGGGCAGCAGGCCGGTGCGGGAACCACATATGTGTTTTATGGAGACTATGACCCCAAGTATTGTTGGAAAGAGGGGCGGGAGGCTGATATCCTGCACCTGCGCAGGGATGAGGCACTGAATGCCTGGAAGGTGACGCTGGACAGGGATTATCTGGTAATTAGCGATAATTATGTGTGGGAACAGGAAGGCAAGCTGGCGGTTACTGGCGGGGCGTTGACAAGAATACGCACGTATCCTGCATTGTCAACAATTCCTGATGGGTTCGCGGAGAATGGTGTGGAAGGACGGTTGACCGTGTATGAGAGAAGTCTGGGGATACAACAGGCAAAGGCGGCATTTTCCGTGGTATCCGAGGACGAGAATAGCGCAGTGTATGAGATTACGGTATCTTATCCTGAGGAGAAGGGAAGGGACAGGATATCCGGCAGGGATACTTTGCTTTGGATAGAATATGCGGGATTTGGTATGGAAATATACTGCGGGGAAGAAAAAATCAATGACCATTTCTATACCGGACAGCAGGTGCCTGTCAGTCTCGGATATTTTGGATTCCCCGGGAAGCTGACAGTGAAAGTAAATGCACTCAGGGAGGATACGGCAGTGTTCCTTGAACAATGGCCTAAGATGGTAAATGGGCGTGCCTGCAGGCTGGAGGCGGTGACGGTGACGGAAGAGTATAGATAGCAAGGGGTATCGGTCATATTTCACTTGCTATTTGCTGTTGAATGAGACATAATATGTTTGCGGAGCCGGAAGCGGGATTGTGTTTCCGGAGAGATTGGAGGATTCGGCGGGTATCATCCACACCGGAAATAATATTCGTTTAGGCAGGAAGGAGCGGAAATGGATTTCAGGATTGGGAAAGGCTGTCCATGTACTGTGGAATATGCGGACAGGGAGTTGGAGGCAGTTAAAATTGCGGCGGAGAATTTAAAAGCAGATTTGGTGAAAGTGTTCGGGCAGTGTGTGCTGCATTCGGAACAGGCAGGAGGGACGCGGATACAGATACAGACATTGGAATTGCCTCACGCGTCAGAAGGAACGCAGACATTGGAACAGTCCAAAACAGCGTCAGAGGGAACACAATCATTGGAAATGCTTCAAGTGAAATCAGAAGGACCGGGGACGAACGGGAAGGTTCCGGAAGAATGCTGCCGGGGACTGTGTGATGAAAACGGTTCCTGGCGTAAGGAGGCATACAGTCTGTGTGTTCAGGATGGGATATTGTATGTTACCGGCACTGACAGACGTGGTACGGTGTATGGCATCTATGACCTGTGCGAGCGTATTGGGGTGTCGCCATGGTATTTTTGGGCGGATGTGCCTGTGAAGAAAAAAGAGGAGTACATACTTCCGGAGGGCTATAGATATTGTGATTATCCATCCGTGGAATACAGGGGGATTTTCATTAATGATGAGGAAGAGCTGGAGGCATGGGCGAAAAGCCATATGGGGGAAGAATCCATTGGCGTTAAGACCTATGAGAAAGTGTTTGAACTGCTGCTGCGGCTGAAGGGGAATTATATCTGGCCTGCCATGCATGTCAATTCCTTTAATGTGAAAAGAGAAAATGGTGCTTTGGCAGAGAAAATGGGTATTGTAGTGGGAACATCTCACTGTGATATGCTGATGCGGTCTAACAATAGAGAATGGAGACCATGGCTGGCCGGGAAAGGATATGAGGGAGTAAAGTATGATTATTCCCTGCCGGGCAGGAATCGTGAGATTTTACAGGAATATTGGCGGGAGAGCGTAGAGCAGAATCGGGAATTTGAAGTATGCTATACCCTGGGGATGCGGGGAATACATGATTCCGGCTTTGAGACGGAGGGGCTGAAGGGGCTTTCCGGGGAAGAATTAAAAGCAGCCAAAATTCAGCTGCTGCAGCAGGTTATGACAGACCAGCAGCGAATTCTTCGGGAAACGCTGGGGCGGGAATCCATGATGACTTTTATTCCTTATAAGGAAGTATTGCCTTTGTATGACGGGGGATTAGAGGTTCCCGAAGACATTACGCTGGTTTGGGCCAATGATAATTATGGCTATATCCGCCGTTATCCTTCCGAAAAAGAGAAGAATCGTAAGGGCGGCAATGGCATATATTATCACAATTCCTACTGGGCGCCGCCCGGTATGTCCTATGTGTTCCTGTGCTCCATTCCGTTGGCACATACTGCCAATGAACTGCGCAAGGCATATGCGGAGGGTGTGCGCAAGCTTTGGGTTATGAATACAGGTGCTATGAAGCCTCTGGAGCAGGAGATAGAATTTTTCCTGAGGCTGGGCTGGGAAATCGGCAAGGAAGGCGGCGGAACCTCGAAGGGCTGTCTGACGGATCATGTGGATACTTATGTGGAAGATTGGATAAACCGTAATTTCAGCGGCGGCATAGGCCGGGAGACGGCGAAGCTCTTAAATGATTTTTCACAGCTTACCAATGTGCGCAAGCTGGAAATGATGGACTATGATGCTTTTTCGCAGACTGCTTATGGGGATGAGGCTGTGGTGAGAATTCATGCCTATGAGGAACTTTTTGAGCAGGGCAACAGGATATATGCAGGTTTGCCCGGAGAAGAGAAGGCGGCGTTTTTCCAGTTGGTGCTTATGCGTATCCATGCGGCATATTATACAAATCTCGCATATTATTATGGAGACAGGAGTACTTTGATGTACCGGCAGGGAAAGCTTCAGGCAGCGGAAGTTTATACCCGGAAAGTTCGGGCGTTGGAGGATGCACGCAGGAGAATGCTGATTTATTATAATAAAATCATGTTGGATGGAAAATGGGATCATATTCTTGACCCTGAAGGCTTCCCGCCCCCAAGGGCAGCCATGATGCCCATAGGTACGCCGCCGTTGTTCGTGGGGGATGCAGGTATGGTGGTCACTCTGTGGAATGAGGATAAGCCAATTTATGGCGGCAGAACGGCTGAAGGCGGTTCGGCGGCTGCAAGCGGTAAGCTGACATTTACCCGGCAGGCAGTAAAGTGGCTGGAAATCGGCAATGCAGGTAAGGGCAGCGTTGCATTTGTGGTGGACGCACCGGAGTGGATTCATTTGTCACAGAGATGCGGAACCGTACAGACGGAATGCCGTATTCTGGTCTGGCCGGAGGATATGTACTTAAATCGGCGAGGCGTGATTACAATTGCAGAAAGCGGTACAGGCTGCCATGTGGAGATACCGGTGCATATCATAGCTGTAGAAGGGGCAATGGAGAAGCAAGACATTGGTTCAGGATATGGTGTTGAAGATGACGGAATGGTGGCAATGGAAGCTGATTGTGCCCAGTCACCTGATTTTCGGAAAATTGAAAGACTTGGCAGGGGATGTGGTAGCTTGATGGAGGCTTGTGCTGATGGCAGCACTGGACATCCATTACATTATCATGTATTTTTTATAAGTGAAGGCGAATTCTTGTTGGAAATCCATCGTTTTCCATCGCTGAATTCCACTGGCCCAATTAGAATTGGCGTGTCTGTGGATAATGGGCCGGTGGAAATTGTGGACACGGAGGCGACTGATGAGCACAAGGGCACATGGCGGGAGAATGTGCGCAACAATGTGGACAGGCTGTACCTGAAATTACCCTATCTGACAGCGGGAGAGCATATGATTTTATTCCATGCCATAGATAAATATTTTGCTTTTACCAGATTTGCGATTTATACAAAGGAACGCAGGGAAAACAATTATGCGGGTGTTGCGGGATGTCAGGCGTTGCCTCTGGAATTTGATGTGGAAAAGTTTACGGAATCATTCTACGGCACAATTCCGTTGGGACCAAGAGCAGTGGAATATGCCTGTCCGGAGAAGGAGAAAGATACACTGGTGGCGGCAGATTTGATAAAACAGGATAGTTCCTATGAAGAAACGGTGGAGCCAAAGTGGATTCTGCAGCGGGGAGAGAGGCTGTTTTCAGAGAAAGAAGGATATATCTGCATTGACTGTAGCGCTGCTTTGGCACAAAGCGATTATGCTTATACCGCAGGAGCGTTGTGGGAGCATTGTGCAAGTGAATCCTATGGGCGCAGCGGCATTGCTATGTACATCCGAAGACGGGATATGGACGAATGCGGTGAAATACATTCTTTAAATTACCGCTTTATGTGTCAAAGTGGTGAATATACAATTTGGCTGTTGGCCAAATTTGGCAGAAAAGAGGAGTCCTGCTTCGGCGCAGGTGTTGACGGCGCAGAATTATCCCGCGATGCGCTCTATCACGGCGGTTGTCTGTGGAGATATGAGGCGGAACAGATATATCGTTATGTGCCCATTGGAAAAGTGGAACTTGAGGAAGGAGAACATTTACTGACACTCTATGCGAAAGCGCCAGGTCTGCGGTTTGACAGAATATGCCTGTGTAAAGAAGAACAGGGGATGCTTTCTTTGGAGAAAAAAATACCACCTATGGATTCGGCATGGAGAAGATTTACGGAGAGATGAATTGCCGGCAACTTATTTTCTGTCGGGCGTTTGCCCTATGGAAGCAATTTAAGCAATCGCTTCCATAGGGCAACGCCCGCAGAGAATTTGTACAATCATTTCAGCATGGCTGAACTGTTATTAAAAAACGGAATCCCTGCTTGCACAAGAATTCCGTACCTGTTTACCAGAGCGATAGACGGGACTCGAACCCGCGGTTTCCACCTTGGCAAGGTGGCGCTCTACCAACTGAGCCACTATCGCATATTATACAATTTTTACCTGCTAGTCTTCTTATCAGAAACATTTCTGCTTCAGACTTTATCAGTATATAAGATAATACTTTGTTTGTCAAGAGAAAAATGAAGAAAAATAAAATAAAAAAATTGAAAAAAGTACTTGCATTTTTCTTGGACATGTTGTATTATATACAAGTACCGCAAATGAATTACAGGTTATGGCTGATTGGTCAAGCGGTCAAGACGCCGCCCTCTCACGGCGGAAACAGGGGTTCGATTCCCCTATCAGCTGTTTGTACATACCTTGATGATACCTTGTGCAGATAAGGGATCTTCAAGGTTTTTTGTCTGAAATTCATTGAAATAGTCCGCAATCACTCAGATATTTTCTCCTGTGAAGTAATAATTGTGTCTAAGGTTGACTAAAGTCTCCTTGCAATTACTGATTTCACTTCTTGCAGCTATTTTTCTCCTTTTTAGAATTGTGTACTCATTGAATAATAACTTACAAATATACATTGTGTAAATGGCAAATCAGTATTTTATAATCAAGTAGATTAAAATGAGGATTATAGGAGGTATGAATATGAGATGGATCGATGGGAACGAAATAGATATCAAACAATTTACAGGCGAATCGCTTTGTGATAAACTTGCGGTTGAATTGTGGGGGAATGATTATGAGCAATGGCTGAAATGCGCTGATTTTATTCAAGTCGCTTCTTTCTTAATTGCCTTTGATACGGAATTAACCATGGAAGGTATTTTTACATTTCTTGAAAATTCCATCGGGCATTATGCTCCCAATATAATACAAGCATTTAGAGCCATTGGTGACAATAGTGATGCGGATATACTTGAAGAAATTTGTCGCCTTGCTCCACCGGATATAATGAGAGGTGAATTTTTAAGCGGAAGTAATCAAGAGTATGATATTACAACATTTAATGATAATCACGAAATGAAAGAGGAAGTGGAAGCAAGAATTATAGAACTTAATGAACAGTTGTATCTAAATCGCGGATTTGACATATGGCCGCTGCTTTTTGCATATTTAGATAAACAGATAGAAAAGTGGTAACTAATACAGTTATTATCTTTCAGGTTTAGTATTACCGGGAATACTTTTGGCAAAAGGGAGATTTTATATAGAAACAATACAATTTCAAATTATTAAATTAATATGAATACAACGCTCAATTTTTGAAATTTTTGGAAAACACTTGCGTCTCTCGCTTTTTTGGTGTATATTGTTTCACGATTGACATTTTAGAATGAAGTGAGAAACACGAGCGAACAAGTTTACTTTGGTCAGTGTTTTTCTCACGGATTGTTTATGCCGCTTCAGCGGCATGGCAGGAAGTATGTGGAATATAGTATCAAAGGGGTGTGTATTATGGCAAAATACCTGGTAATCGTAGAGTCGCCTGCAAAAGTGAAGACAATTAAGAAATTTTTGGGGTCGAATTATCAAGTGGCCGCCAGCAATGGACATGTCCGCGATTTGCCCAAGAGTTCTCTGGGAATTGATGTGGAGCATGATTACGAGCCGAAATATATCACCATCAGAGGAAAAGGAGATATTCTTGCAGGTCTGCGCAAGGAAGTGAAGAAGGCTGAGAAAATTTACCTTGCAACTGACCCTGACCGGGAGGGGGAGGCGATTTCCTGGCATTTGTTATATGCCTTGAAATTGGAGGATAAAAAGGTATATCGCATCACCTTTAATGAAATTACAAAAAATGCGGTCAAAGAATCTCTGAAAAACGCCCGTGAAATCAATATGAATCTGGTAGATGCACAACAGGCTCGCCGCATGTTGGATCGCATGGTGGGATATCGTATTTCTCCGCTGCTGTGGGCGAAGATTAAGAGAGGGTTGAGCGCGGGCCGTGTTCAGTCAGTGGCCCTGCGGATCATATGTGACAGAGAGGATGAAATCAACGCTTTTATCCCTGAAGAATATTGGACATTGGATGTGAACCTGAAGGTGAAGGGCGAGAAGAAGCCAATCTGTGCAAAATATTATGGGACCATTGAAAAAAAGCAGGAAATTGCCAATAAAGAACAGGCGGATGCTATTATGGCTTCCTTAAAAGGCGCAAACTATACTGTGATGGAAGTGAAAAAAGGGGAACGTCTGAAGAAACCGCCGCTTCCCTTTACCACATCCACACTTCAGCAGGAAGCCAGCAAAGTGCTGAATTTCTCTACGCAGAAGACCATGCGCCTTGCCCAGCAGCTCTATGAGGGTGTGGATATTAAGGGCGTAGGTACAGTGGGACTTATCACTTATTTGCGTACAGACTCCACTCGTGTATCCGAAGAGGCGGAGGATATGGCAGCGAAATTCATTGATGCCAATTATGGCAAAGCATATCTTATGGCTGCGGCAGCAGGGAAAAAGAGCGGGCAGAAGATACAGGATGCCCATGAAGCGATACGCCCTACGGATTTGAATCGAATTCCTGTTGCAGTGAAAGATGAGCTGCCCCGAGACCTCTTCCGGCTCTACCAGTTGATTTGGAAACGTTTTACCGCAAGCCGTATGAGTGCGGCAAAATATGAGACGACTTCGGTGAAAATCCAGGGGGGGAATCATGTTTTTACAGTGGCGGCCTCTTCCCTGAAATTCGACGGCTTTCTGAAGGTGTACAGCACCACGGACGATAAAGAGGAAGAAAATGCTCTGAGTGTAGGGCTGGATAAGGACAGTGAGCTTTCTTTTGCGTCATTTGATCCGAAGCAGCATTTTACCCAGCCCCCTGCCCATTACACGGAAGCCTCGCTGGTGCGTGCTCTGGAAGAGTTAGGTATTGGGCGTCCCAGTACGTATGCGCCCACCATTACCACCATCCTTGCCAGGCGATATATTACCAAGGAAAATAAGAATCTCTATGTAACAGAGTTGGGTGAGGTGGTAAACAGTATGATGAAGGCAGCGTTTCCTACCATTGTGGATGTGAATTTTACTGCGAATATGGAGGCGTTGCTGGATGGTGTGGAAGAGGGGGATGTCAAGTGGAAAACAATCGTGGCGAATTTTTATCCTGATTTGGATGAAGCCGTGAAGCAGGCGGAGAAAGAGCTGGCAGAGGTAACGATTGCAGATGAGGTAAGCGAAGAAGTCTGTGAGGTCTGCGGCAGGCAGATGGTAATCAAATATGGACCGCATGGACGTTTTCTGGCTTGTCCGGGATTCCCTGAATGCCGCAATACAAAACCATATTATGAGAAAATCGGAGTTCCCTGTCCCAAATGTGGGAAAGATATTGTCTTGAAAAAAACAAAAAAAGGGAGAAAGTACTATGGTTGTATTGATAACCCCGATTGCGATTTTATGGTGTGGCAGAAACCTTCCGGGCAGAATTGTCCCAAATGCGGTTCACCCATGCTTGTGAAAGGAAACAAGCTGGTGTGTATGGAAGAACAGTGCGGATACAGTGTTTTGTCCGAATTGTCCAATAAATAGCAATAAAATTAACTGTTTAAACATTGTAATCTGGATTTAGTTGTGTTATGATGGAATAGATTTAATCGTGTAATGCGTTTGCATTATATTGAATTGAATATGAGGCGCAGTGGGTGCGTGGCAGCCGGATTCCTGTGGTTGCCTCCGCGGTTTGTAAGAGTAACAAAGGACGGAGGAATAGGTATGAGCAGTGTACAGCTTCTTGATAAGACCAGAAAGATCGGCAAGCTATTGCATAATAACAATTCCAGTAAAGTCGTGTTCAATGACATTTGCGAAGTAATGCGTGAAATTGTTAATTCCAATGTGCAGGTGATTAGCCGTAAGGGTAAGGTGTTGGGAGTTGCGAAATCGGAGGATGTGGATTCTATCAATGAACTGATTGATGAGAGCGTAGGGGGATTTATTGATACTATGCTCAATGAAAGGCTTCTGGGAGTACTTTCTACGAAGGAAAATGTAAATCTGGAGACCTTGGGTTTTGAAAGTCAGGATATCAGGAAGTTTCAGGCGATCATAACTCCTATTGAGATTGCCGGAGAACGGCTGGGGACGTTGTTTATTTATAAGTGCAATACCCAGTATGATATCGACGATATTATTCTGTGTGAATATGGCACCACTGTGGTGGGGTTAGAGATGCTTCGGGCAGTAAATGAAGAAAATGCCGAAGAAAGCCGCAAGCTTTCGGTAGTGAAATCTGCCATAGGTACACTTTCGTTTTCCGAAATGGAGGCCATTACCCATATTTTTGAGGAACTGAATGGGATGGAAGGGATTCTGGTGGCCAGCAAGATAGCGGACAGGGTGGGAATCACACGTTCTGTTATTGTCAATGCGTTGAGGAAGTTTGAGAGCGCTGGAGTGATAGAATCTCGTTCTTCCGGAATGAAGGGAACTTATATTAAGGTGTTGAATGATGTGGTGTTTGACGAGATAGCAGAGCTGAAGCGTCAAAACCAGCGCTAAGGGCAAAAAAATAAATATAAATGGGACAAAAGGATTTGGACGCCATTATGTAAAGGGATTTATTGACTTGGCAATAAGTTCCTTTTTACGTTTTGGGGCATAGGAAATATTTACCATTTGGGGTAGTTTTTTTAGTTTATTTCAACATTGGTATTGTTTTTTTGAAGGAAAATTACTATAATAGAAAAGTGTGAGGGTGGGCCTGTTGATTGATGATTCATACATAGTATTGATAAATAGTGAAGAGAGGGGATAGAAAGGAGAAGGAAATGTTTCAGTCAAGTGTATTTAATTATGTAGATTTGTTGGATAAGGCTGCGGATGCAAGCTGGCTTCGACATCAGGCAATTTCCAATAACATTACAAATGCGACCACGCCAGGTTATAAAAGGCAGGAGGTGGCTTTTGAGTCTGTGTTGCAGAAAGCATTGGGCAGCAGCCGCTATGTGCCTACGGATTTTAAAGTATCCAGGGCACTGAATTATAGTCTGTCGCCGCGGCTTTTTGAGGACTTTTCAAGCTATTCTTATCGGCTGGATAAGAATAATGTGGATATAGAAACAGAAGAAGTGATGTTGGCAGAGAACCAGATTAAGTACAATGGTCTCATAGACAGCATTAACGATGAATTCAATAATCTGCAAGTGGCAATGAAGTAATAAGGTGGAAATTCTTCCCTGCAAGGGCATTGGAGAGAAGGGACGGAACTGGAATAAAAACAGTCCCGAAACGGAAATGCCCGGAAGAAATTTTCATCA
>CAMWLE010000048.1 GCA_947175015.1 uncultured bacterium | reverse complement strand
GAACCTGAGGAAGAGAAGACAGAAAGTAGCGCTGAATTCGAGGAAGAGAAGACAGAAGCAAGCGCTGGACTTACGGAAGAGAAGACAGAAGTAAGCACTGAACTTGAACCTGAGGAAGAGAAGATGGAAGCAAGCGCTGAACTTGAACCTGAGGAAGAGAGTGTGGAAGCAAGCGTGGAACCTGAGGAAGAGTCGGAGGAATTCAACGTGGAATCTGGGTCGGAACCGGGGGAAAGGCAGGAGGCTTTGGTGAAGTTGGAGCCGGATGCTGCAAAAGAGCCGGACAAAGCCGTAAAGCAGGATGAAATTGCGTCAGTCCCATCGTCACAGGCGTTTGGGCAGATGCCGGAAGCCGCGGAAGAGAAAGAGACTGTGGCAGGTGCGGATTCCGCGGAAAGAACGGGAGCGGCAGCAGAGATGAAAAATGCGGAAATGACAGCAGAATCAGACGCAGAACCCAAGCCGGAACCTGAAATTGTGAAGATGGCAGATGCAGCCGCAGAAGAAAAGGAAGACCTGTCAGGGTGGGAGGAATCCGAAAATTTGGCAGAGGATGAATTTTCAGTGGAGATGGACTACTCTGAAGAGCAGAAAGAACAGATAGAAGAATTTGGGAGAATAGAAAAGATGGGTAATGTTTGGGGCGAAGAGGAAATACAAGAGTTACTGGATTGCGATAAAAGTCGTTGCCGCCTGGAATCTTATGACAGGGATATTTTATATGATATCATACGGGGACATTGGGAATTATTTGAGAGTGGAGAGAATATTTCCGATAACAAAGAAGAAGGACTGATTGCAAGGGATCCAAAACTGGATATTCGGCCTGGGGTTATAGGCATTGATTTCGGGACGAAGAGTACCGTGGTGGTTCGGCAGGATGCGACGAACCGGATTATTCCGATTCGTATTGGCACCGGCAACCTCAGCAATGAAGTAAAAGAGGAGGATTTTGAAAACCCATCCATTGTTGAGTTTACCAATGTGAAGAAGTTCCTTGAGGATTACCGGAAAGAGACAGGAAGACCCCATACCTCCTGCAATGATGTTTTTGTTTCTTATGATGCGTATGAGGATTTCAGAAATTGCAATCCGGATGATTTTTATGCGTATTTCAGTGAATTAAAACAATGGGCGAACCATGAAAAAGGCAATGTCATTATTAAGGACAAGCAGAAGGCAGAATATACTCTGGGCGGAAAAGCAGATGAAGAAGCGAAAGTGGTGAACCCCATTGAGCTGTATGCATATTATATTGGGTTGTACATTAATAATATGCGGAATGGCATTTATTTAAAGTATCTGATGACGTTTCCGGTAGGATATGCAAAGGAGGTAAGGGATTTTATTGCCGATAGTTTCTATGAAGGCATTAAGAAATCGCTGCCTGCAGGCGTTATTAATGACGAGGAATGTATGAAGCAGTTCAAGGTGGAGCTTGGCATCAGCGAGCCGGCGGCATATGCCGTTACCGCGTTGGAGCAGAGCGGTCTGGAACCCAAGGACGAAACGGAACATCGGATGTATGGCATATTTGATTTTGGCGGCGGGACAACGGATTTTGATTTTGGAATCTGCCGGGGAACAACGGAAGAAGAATACGAAAAAGAGGCATATGATTATGTTTTGGAATGCTTCGGTGCGGATTCGGATGTGACCCTGGGCGGCGAGAATATACTGGAATTGATGGCATATCAGGTTTATCAGAGGAACCTGGAAGTGTTTCGCGAAAAGAAAATTACTTTTATGCTGCCACTTGGGGAGAATGGTTTTGCGGGAAGCGAGACATTGTTGATTAATTCTCAGATTGCAAGAAGAAATATGGCGATATTGAAGGAAGAACTTCGTCCGCTGTGGCATCAGGCGCAAGGGTGGAGAAAGAAATACCAGTTGGAGGATGATGCTCAGAAGGAATCAGACAAAGAGGGCATTATTGTGTCGCTGTATAATATGGACGGAGATCCGGTTCCGCAATGCGTTCTGGAATTTTCAAGCCAAGAGCTGGTGGAAGTATTGAAGAATCGAATACAAAAAGGAATCGACAGTTTCTTCCAATGCTTGATTAAGATATTCCTGGACAAAAAAGAACTGAAAAAACAGGGGGATACCATTTATATCTTTCTGGCAGGCAATTCCAGCAAGTCCGTTTTTGTAAAGGAACTGTTTCAGAGGAAAATAGAGGAATATTATGCAAGAACAAAGACAATGGATGAAGGAATGTGGGATGTACGGTTTGAATTGATTGAGCCATTGGCAGGAGAGAGTGAAAACGGCGATCAATATGTGCCCAATGCCAAAACCGGCGTGGCATATGGACTTCTGAAAAGCAGGGAAGGAAGTTCCATTAAGATTGTTAAGAATTATGAAACCGATTCCCAGCAGCAATCCCGCTTCCACTATTATCTGGGAAGGGATCACAGGCATTGCTTTGACTGCAGGTTTTCTCCTGTGGAGGTTGCATATAAGAAATGGGTGCCGTTCCAGGGGGCATCAAAAAGTGTCGTCCGCATTTATTATACAAACAATCCCATGGCAGACTCTAAAATGGAACAGATGCGTATAGACAATGTTCCTTACAAGGAAATTTCAATTGACGTAAAGAAAGACGCATATCTCTTTATACGGACAGTGGAGCCGGATGTGGTTGAGTATGTGGTTGCAGAGGATGTGGAGGAAATTGCGGAGAACGAAATCAAGAAATGTTATTTCGGCTGAAAATGCAAGATGGGTGCAGAAGAGGGAGACGTTGCGCATTTTCGGGTAAGTGATTTGACAAAATACAGGTAAAAAACGGCGAATCGAATCAAAAGAATCGAATCAAAAAAGAGGTGTCTCATGTTTGAGGACATCTCTTTTTGTTGAATGAATGTAAGAAACAAGATTAAATCCTGTTATTGTCTCCCCATTCACACATTCCATCCAGAATGGGAATTAGAGATTTTCCGCGCTCTGTAAGGCTGTATTCCACTTTTGGAGGAATCTGGGGGTACTCTTTTCTGTGTACTAATTGATCTGCCTCCAATTCTTTTAATGTAGAACTCAGCGTTTTATAAGAAATATCTCCGATATATTTTTTCATTTCATTAAAGCGGACGATACCAAATTCCATAAGCGTATACAGAACGGTCATTTTATATTTCCCATTGATGAGGGATAATGTGTAGCTGAAACCAGTTGTTTGCAGACATTCTTGCGATATGCACCGCTGAGACATTTTACACTCTCCTTTATGTAAGTATATAACTTGTGGGTAAGTATCGCACTTAAAGGTGCGTACTTGTGTTTTATTTAGTTCATGGTAATATTATAATATGGACTGGGAAGCTAGTCAAGGAAGTAAGAAGTAAACCATAAAAAGTAAAGGAGAGAACATTTTATGAGTAAAAAAATAGTTGTGATTACAGGAAGTCCGAGAAATAAGGGAAATAGTTTTGCAATGACGGATGCTTTTATTCAGGCAGCGGAAAGCAAGGGGCATACAGTGATTCGCTTTGATGCCGCCATGAAGAATGTAGGAGGATGCCATGCATGTGAAACTTGTTATAAGAGTGGTAAGGCATGTTCTTTTGACGATGATTTCAATGAAATAGCTTCGGATATTTTGGATGCTGATGGTGTAGTCTTTACCATGCCTGTCTATTGGTATTCCATCCCGGCCCAGGTAAAGGGTGTGATTGATAAACTGTTTTCTTTCTGCGTTGCGGGCAAGGACGTGGCAGGAAAGGAATGTGCACTGATTGCCTGTTGTGAAGAGGATGATATGTCCGTTATGGATGGGGTCCGTATTCCGGTGGAACGTTCAGCCGCGCTGTTAAAATGGAAAATGGTGGGTGAGGTACTGATTCCGGGAGTTTTGAATACAGGTGATATTGATAAAACCGACGGCTGTGAGCAGGCCGCAGCATTAGCGGACAAATTCTAAGATGCAGTAAAGTGGGGACAAACGGGGCCTTGGGTCTGGCAGTCTATTTCTTCCGGGAGAGGGTCCCATTCGTTTAAACCAAGGCTTTGTTTCCGTTTTGCCTGCGCAAGCGTCAAATGCGGCAAATCCTCTTCCAGATATTCCACAAGTTCACTGATACCCTCCCGGGTCACGTTATTTATCAGAAAAATGCGCTCACAGCCGGCATTGATGAGCCATTGTCTGACCATGGGAATATTGGCATAGGGGGAATCAATCTTGGTAATAATGCCAATGAGAGGACGAAGGATAAAAGAACGAAGGCTTGCGCTGAACAGATTGAAGGGTTCATCTGCCGCCTGAACAACAGCAACTACATCCGCCTCAAAGGAAAAGCAGGCAAGCCCTACACTGAAGCGTTTGGATTCTGCATACTCTCCCGGAGAGTCGATGGTATCATCGTTAGAATTGGTATATTGTGTTTTCACATAGTGAAGCTCTTCACCTCTCAGCGCCTGCGTCAGAGAAGTTTTACCAGCCTCGCTCCTGCCCATTAAAAATAATTTTTTCATGATATGCCTTGTCCCGTTTTTCTAATTTTTGTGAATCTTACAGGTGTGAAAGCCAAGTACTTCTTTGAAAAATTTGACAACCTCTTTTACCGCAGTCTCTACTTCGGACAGTCCGCCGGTGATAATCAGAGAACCACAGAAACGATCCATAAAGCCGATTTGTACATCGGCACTTTTCATTGCCACATCAGCAGCCACCACAACCGCCTCCCATGGGGTAAAACGTATCAGGCCAATAGATTCTCCCGTATGGTCTTCGCCTTCATGAACACCGATATGCAGTCCGAGATTCTGATATATTTGAGGTTGTGAGACGCTTATGACATGAGCCAGGCAGACCTCTTTTCCGGGAACCCGCAAACGTGTCATGCGCAGCTTCTTTCCTTTTAACTGTTCATAATTATCTTGAAACAGCTTTTCTAATAGTTCTTCCTTTGTGATTCGGGTCATGGCTGCACTTCCTATCTCTTTGTGATTTTGCAGACGACATATTCCAGGGTATCCCGGAAATAATTCACGATTTCAGTCATAGCTGACATAACATCTGAGATCTCTCCCGTAATGATCAGTGTTCCTGTAAATCGATCCGCAAAGCCCAGATAGACATCCCCGCTCTTGACCGCGATATCAGATGCGATAACCGCTGATTCCGGCGGCGTCATATTCATAATTCCGATAGCGGATGATTGATAATCCACCTGCGGGTTTAATCCAAGCTTCTGATATATGATCGGCGCGGGACCTCCCATCACATGTGCAAATGTGATTTCTTTGCCGGCCACGGTTTCCTGTACAATTCTAATCTGTTCTTCCTGTCCGTTTGCCATCTGCTCATTCCATTCCTTCCACGCTTTTCTGCTGTATTTATGAAAAATGTATTCTTTATTTATCATACTATCGGGAAAGTTTTCTGTCAAGTTGAAATCGGCTATGTCGGTTATGTCTTGGAAGATTTATAATAAGAATTTGATAGAAATAGGAGCGTGATTGTGATATAGTACAAGGTGAAATGTACTTATGGAACGGGGAAGGATTCTATGAACCATACATATCAGCCATCCGGTAAAATTTCACCTTTATTTTGGCTTACGGCGCCAGTGATGTTTGTTATCATGGCGGCAGTTGTGCTGCTGTGTGTATTTGGTATTCAGGTGTCGCATGCTACATTGTTGGATGTGATGATTTATTTTGCAACGACAAAGTGCATTGCAAAATTTGGTGCGTTTCTGTGCGTCAAGGGCGGCAGAGTGCGCAATCCGGCTTTCGCAAAGGCGGCGGGTATTGTGCTGGCGCTAGGGTATTGGATGTTTCTGATTGTGTTTTATACCATGGTGCAGGCGGTTCTGACTGCAGAGAAGTCAATTTGGGTATGGGAGTGGGATGGGGCGTGGAAGGAAGCTTTGGCGCAGTTTGCATGGGATTTTTCCGGCAGCGAGGGGACAGAAGGCGGTGTGGGAATAGAGAGCGTATTCCGGATGGATTTCACCGCAGGGCGATCCTGGGTCCGTATGTTATGGGAGCCGGTGTTTACATTGCAGGAATCCGGAGCGGTCATTACCGGAAAAAGCGGGAATGCTTTGTTTATAATGCCAGGGGTTGTGTGCGATGTGGTGTTTGGGGTGATGTTTCTTGCGGCTATATGGCAGTTCGGGTTTGTGTTCCGGAAGCAAGGAAGGGCTCCGTTTTGCGAGGCTTCTGGAAAATGGGCGAAGAAAACGGTACTCAATCTGCAATGTCGAACGGAAGAAACGCTTCTTTCACGTCTTCTGTTAGGGGATACGGCGGTGTTGGCAGAGTTGGAGCCCCTTGGCAGTGAGGATGCGGACTGTTATTTTAAGATTGCTGTGTATGCGGCAGACGAAAATGATCCCATTTATGTGTCTGTTTCCAAAATGACAAAAGTAAAAAAGCATGGGCAGAAAAAGCCAGTCTATGAGGAAGAACAGGTGGCGGAATATCTTGTGACGGACAGGGGGACCGGTTTTTCACTGCTATTGCGCAGCAGGATGGAAACAGCGAAATGAGGAGCTTGTATACAATGGTATCATATGGTATAATTTTGAATAGATTCTCATGCTCTGATATTCTAATGGAGCAATAGATATAAAATTTGACGTATTTATGGCTGGAGCATGGGTGCGGGGAGGATGAAATGACAGATTATTCACAATTTGAAGCGAACACAAAATCAGGCATTCACGCGGATGCCAAGAGGATTCGGAAACAGGATGAACTGATTGGGAAAGTGCTGAAACAGCGGAACAGTTCTATTTGGAGTTTTGTTATCAGTCTGGTGCTGGCCGTGGGTATCAGCATTGTACTGAAAAGTGTTATCCCGGCCATAGTATTTGGGCTTGCTGCCTTGTTCTTTTTGTGGCGGTTCTGGGGAACCGGTGTGTCGGATGATTATATGAGGGAGGTCTATGAGGAAGGGCTCCTGGTGCCGGGGATGGTGGTAAACACGCAGCCGCTTACCGTACTGGCGATTGCAAACATGGTTGCGCATGACGGTGTACCAGTTGTAAATGCCTGCTATCATCTGGTTGTAACGGAACTGGACGGAGCGAAAAAGGAGCTGTACGAAAAGATTCCATGCTCATGTTTTTTCTGCTATGAAGCCGGTTCCTACCATTCAAATTTTGACCCGCATCCGCTTTACTGGGGGACGGATAATCAGCAGGAAATTGAGGCGGCGTTACGGCAGGTGGAAGAGGATAATAAGCAGAATTCGCAGGATGAATGGGAAGTACTGAAGCGGATTGCGAAGCAGTTTCCGACGCTTGCCAATGGAGAGATGATACTGCTGGATGAAAATTATGCTCCGTTTGGCAGGAAGAAGTATTTTGAAAGCAGGTATAAACCACTGAATCTGGATACAAAACAGGAGGATTATCGGAATATACTGCAGGGTAAGCCGGAGAACGCGCCGGAAGAATACAAAAGGAATACAGAGACCGATACCGAATACGAAAGGGAAGAAGGAAAAATTCCGCTTCTGGTGCAGGAGATTCCCGGGAAGGATGTGTATAACAGGATGATTGCGCTGGCATGCCGATTTGGTGTGTACAAGTATATCAGCAGTCACTGTGAACTGGGGCATTTTGAGAACAGTGAGCATCCGGGGCTGTTTACCTATATTGGAGATCCGGTGGATTTTCTGAAGGAGTTCCATGACAGTGGTATTGCACTGTCCGAGGGGGAGTATCCTTTGATTTATGAAAAATGCCTTATTACCACAAAGGGGTGTTACTGTGAGGATAAGAAATTACAACCATGGGATCAAGTGGAATTCTCCATTCGCCTGACTGTTTTGAATGGGATGCAGCTTTTTATGAATGAGACGAAAGTTGCGGAATTTCAGGCGCAGTTTGAAGATGCGGACTATGTGGAAACGCTGCCGGGGCAGGAGCAGGAGATGGAGACCCATAAAGAGGCGGTACGGATAATTGAATTTCTGCGGGAATTGAAGAATCTGTCGTAGAGGATTTGGATATAGGCAGGAGAAGCCTGCTGTCGCACTGACAGGTTGTTAAAATAGTAAACATCAATAAATAGAAAGGATTCACGGTATGTTAGTACAAAAATATAAGGATATGTTGTCAGGTAAGTCCGTAATTCGGCAGCTTTCGGAATTTGCCACTGCGAGAGGACAGGAAATAGGTTATGAAAATGTATTTGATTACAGTCTCGGAAATCCTTCGGTGCCGGTTCCGCAGGAATTCACGGATGAGATGATACGAATGTTGACAGAGATGGGAACCAACGCATTGCATGGTTATAGTCCCAGTCTGGGAATTACCAGTGTCAGGGAGGCAGTGGCGGATTCTCTGGAGAGACGCTTTGGCCTGCCCTATGGCAAAGAACATATTTTCATGGCAGTGGGGGCGGCCGGCGCGTTGGCGCATGCCTTTCGATTGGTGACGGAACCCGGGGATGAAATTCTGACGTTTGCGCCCTTTTTTCCGGAATATCATCCTTATGTGGATTTGACGGGGGCGGTGCTGAAAGTAGTGCCTCCGGATACGGAGCGGTTTCAGATTCATTTTGGAAAGTTTCGCGAAATGCTGACGGAGAAGGTAATGGCGGTTTTGATCAATACACCCAACAATCCTTCCGGTGTGGTGTATTCTGCGGAAACACTTCGGACATTGGCGGATATTTTGAGGGAAAAATCGGCAGAATATGGACATACGATATATCTTATCTCTGATGAACCTTACCGGGAAATTGTATTTTCCGGTGTGGAAGCCCCTTGTGTATCTGCTTTTTATGACAATACCATTATGTGCTATTCCTTCTCCAAATCTCTTTCCATTCCGGGGGAGCGTATTGGATATGTGGCGGTCAATCCCCGCTGCAAGGATGCGGAGGATATGATCAATATGTGCGGACAGATTTCCAGGGGTATTGGGCATAATTGTCCCCCATCCTTAATTCAGTTGGCAGTGGCAAGGGTTCTGGATAAAACGGCGGATCTTGGCGTATATGAGACGAACCGGAATCTGCTGTATCGGGAGCTGGTAAATCTTGGATTTACCTGTGTAGAGCCTGGCGGTACCTTCTATATCTTCCCCAAAGCGTTGGAAGAGGATGCCGTGGAATTCTGCAGAAAGGCACTGAAGTATGATTTGGTTCTGGTACCTGGAGATACCTTTGGTGCACCGGGATATTTCCGCATGGCATATTGCATTGATACGGAGAAGGTGGAACGATCTCTGGAACCTCTTCGGAGATTTGTGAGGGAAGTATATGGCAGGTAGACATCTGGTGTGTGACATGTACTCCGGGCAGTGGAAAGGGATGCTGTATTGCAGGGCAGTGGAATATGATATGCACCCTGGGCAGTTACGCAGTGATATTGGGTGCAGTTTATAATCGTAATTTTGAAAAGGGTTTTGAGACATTTGGAGAATGACGGAAAGGTGGGAGTATTTATGTATCAGGCAGGGCTTGTTCTGGAAGGTGGTGGCATGAAGGGTGTTTACACTGCCGGCGTGCTTGATTTTTTTCTGGATAAGGATATGATGTTTTCCGGCGTGTATGGGGTGAGCGCAGGCGCATGTAATATGTGCAGCTATTTGTCGAAGCAGCGGGGCCGCGCTTTGGATGTGAGTATTGATTATCTGGACAGCAGAAAATATTGCAGCATAGAGAGTTTGCTGTCTTCAGGTGATTTGTTTAATGTGCAGATGTGTTATCACCTGATACCGGATTACCTGTATCCCTATGATCACGAAGCTTTTTACAACTATGAGGGAAAGGCATATAGTGTCGCAACGGATATTGCTACCGGCAGACCTGAGTATTTCCGCATCAGGGATATTAGAAAAGACATTGATAAAATCCGGGCATCTGCCTCTCTGCCGCTGGTGTCGAGAAATGTGAAGATTGATGGCAGGTTATATCTGGATGGCGGAATCAGTGACTCTATTCCTCTGCAGAAATCGGTTGTGGACGGCAATCGGAAAAACGTGGTTGTCATGACAAAGGAAGTGGGATTTGTGAGGAAGCCGAGTACACAACTGGGGCTTATTAAGGCAAGATATTGGAAATATCCTAAAGTATATGAGCTGATGGCGGAGCGGCATATTGCCTATCGACGTCAATTGGCCTATATTGACAGATTGCAGGAAAACGGACAGGCATTTGTGATACGTCCGAAGGCGGCCAGCGATGTGGGGCGGGTGGAGAAGGATGTGGTGAAGCTGAGGCAGCTCTATCAGGAAGGGTATGAGGATGCGGCTGCGTGTTATGAAAATTTGATTGCATTTTTGGAGTGTGCATGATATATGATGGTAATGAAATGTGAAATAAGGGAGAATAATGGGTGGTGTCGAAATAGTGTATGGCGATAATGCGGAATCATAAATAGCGGTGATGTGGAAATCAGTGTATGGCCATGAGATGAAAAATAATGTATAGTAATGATGCGAAAAAATAAAGCATAAGAATGTTATGAAAATAATGGATAGTAATGATTTGTAAGTTATGAATAGTGACAGAATGGAGAATATGCGATGATAGAAATTATAAAAGCCATCATTTATGGCATTGTAGAGGGAATTACGGAATGGTTGCCTATCAGCAGTACGGGACATCTGATTTTGGTGGAGAGCCTGCTTCCCTTTGAGGGTACCAGCGAAGATTTCTTCGGGATGTTTGATGTAGTAATTCAACTGGGTGCCATTTTGGCAGTGGTTGTGTTGTTTTGGGGAAAAATATGGCCATTTGCCCTGACCAGGAAGGAGAGGGAAGAAACAGGAGGGTCCTGTTTCAAAAAGGATATCTGGATTTTATGGTTTAAAATTCTGGTGTCCTGTGTGCCGGCGGCGGTGATAGGCATTTTGTTTGATGATGTATTTGATGCGCTTTTCTACAATCCTACCAGTGTGGCTATTGCGCTGATTGTGTTCGGTATTGCGTTTATTCTGATTGAAAACTGGAATCGGGGAAGAAGAATAAAGATAAGGAGATTGTCTGAAATTACATACCAGACGGCGCTTCTTATCGGTGTCTTTCAGTTGATTGCGGCGGTGTTTCCAGGAACTTCCCGCTCTGGTGCAACCATTGTGGGGGCATTGCTGATTGGTGTGTCCAGAACTGTGGCGGCGGAGTATACATTTTTCCTGGCAATTCCGGTTATGTTTGGGGCAAGCCTTCTCAAAGTGGTGAAGTTTGGGTTTGCGTTTACTTCTCTGGAGCTGACATTACTGGTGGTTGGGACAGTTGTGTCCTTTGTGATCTCGCTGTTTGTGCTGCGGTTTTTGATGGGATATATTAAAAAGCATGATTTTAAAGTGTTTGGATGGTATCGAATCGTTCTGGGCGTGATTGTACTTCTGTATTTTGGATTGCAGCAGCAGTAGTTTTCTCTTAAAAAATGGAAAAATAACAAAAATTTAACTAAATTGGGATTGAAAAGGCCCAAAAATGTTGACATTTACGCAAAAATGAAATACAATGCTGTCAGGCAAGCTTGGTGAACGATCACAGAAGCCTGTGGATGCGAATAAACTATATACGAATTGTTGAGAAAGGAAGTAGCAATTATGGCAAGAAAGTCAAATGCAGCGAAAGCGGCAGAAGCAGCGGCAAAGGCTGCAGAGGAAGCGAAGGCTGCGGAGAGTGAACCTAAGGCAGAAAGTATAAAAGCAGAAGAGAAGAAAGAGGCGAAGGCAGCATCTACAACGAAGAAGGAGCCGGCAAAGAAGACGGCGGCGAAAACCACTGCGTCTAAGACCACCGCGAAAACCACCACAGCCAAGAAAGCAGAAAAGGAGTGCACCCTGCATATTCAGTTTGGCGGCAAGTCCTATGGTCAGGAAGACTTGATGAAAATTGCAAAGGATGTATGGAAGTATGATCTGAAGCAGAAGGTAGGAGATCTTGTAAGTATTGAGTTGTATGTGAAGCCGGAAGAAAGCAAAGTTTATTATGTGATGAATGGTGAGTTTACCGGAGATTTTGCTATCTAAGAATTTACGAATGCTGGAACGGAGAAAAGGGCGGCATCTGAGTCTGCACTATGGTGTGGAATTTGGGTGCTGTTTTTGTTGCGGAAGTTTGAACTTTCGGGCAATGACTGCCTGCAGCATTTTAAATCAGGATAAGAGGAACATATTAAAAAAGGGCCTTTGGGACGTCATTTAGAATTATTTTAGAAATATTTTTCATAAAAGCAGTTGACAATAGATATGGTAAGTGTTATTTTATGGTTAGTAGATGTTAGCACTCTTCTTGAATGAGTGCTAATAACAAGAAAGGAAGGCGGCTTGGATGGAGCTGGATGAGAGAAAAAAGAAAATCCTGCAGGCGGTCATCCGTAATTACCTGGAGACAGGTGAGCCGGTTGGCAGCAGAACCATTTCCAAGTACACCGACCTGAATCTGAGTTCTGCAACCATACGGAATGAAATGGCGGATTTGGAAGAAATGGGGTATATTCTGCAGCCGCACACTTCTGCAGGACGAATTCCTTCCGACAAAGGATATCGCTTGTATGTGGATACCATGATGGAGGAAAAGGAACGGGAAGTTGTGGCCATGCAGGAAATGCTGGTAGAGCGTCAGGACAAACTGGAGACACTGCTGAAGAAAATCGCCAGGGTTCTGGCACAGAATACACAATATGCCACAATGATATCCGCACCGCAGACGAAGCGAAGCAAGCTGAAATTTATTCAGCTTTCCAGAGTGGATACACATCAACTTCTGGCAGTGATTGTCGGTGAGGGCAATGTTATCAAAAATAATATTTTATCTGTTCAGGATGAGTTGGATGATGAGACATTGCTGAAGTTGAATATTCTACTGAATACGCAATTGAATGGTTTGTCTATTGACGAGATTAATCTCGGCATGATAGCGGCCATGAAACAGCAGGCCGGTATTCACAGCAAGCTGGTCAGCGAGGTCATTGATGCGGTGGCGGAAGCCATCAGAGCAGAGAATCTGGAGATTTATACCAGCGGTACCAACAATATTTTCCGATATCCGGAGCTGGCAGATCAGCAGAGGGCAAGTGAACTCATCAATACTTTTGAAGAAAAGCAGTTGTTGGGCGAACTTCTTCAGGAGACAGGTGCAGACGGGGATGAAACCGGTATTCAGGTATACATTGGTGAAGAAACACCGGTGCAGAGCATGAAGGATTGCAGTGTGGTTACAGCCAGCTATGAATTGAGTGATGGCATGAAGGGCACAATTGGTATTGTGGGACCGAAGAGAATGGACTATGACAGGGTAGTGGCAATATTGAGGACCATACAGACACAGTTGGATGAGCTATACAGAAAAGAGTGAAGGAAATGAAGAGGCCTTGCACCAGTTCATTCATTGTTTGTGCCGCTGAAGGGGCATGACTGGAAGTGTGAATGGATTGTTTGTGCGGCTATGGGTGGCATGATAAGAAGTGTGGTGTCATAAATAAAAACAGGGAGGCTGGGAATATGGCGGAACAGGAACAGAAAACGGAAGCGACAGAAAAGGAAGAGGATGTTCAGGTGAATGCTGAAGCTGAATCAAACGCTGAGATGAAGCCTGAGCCGAAGGAAGGCAGCCAGGACAGTACCGGGCAGGAGGATGCCGGGACCGTGGAAGGGGAAGAACAGGAGGAAGCTCCTGAAGGAGAAGATCCCAAGACCTGGGCGGAGAAGAGGGCTGCAAAAAAACAGGCAAAGCAGGATAAGAAAACGCAGGCATTTAAGGAACAAATTGAGCAGTTGGAAGATAAGGTAAAACGCCAACTGGCCGAGTTCGAGAATTTCCGTAACAGAACGGAAAAGGAAAAACTGGCAATGTTCGAGACAGGGGCAAAGAGTGTCATAGAGAAGATGCTCCCTGTGGTAGATAATTTTGAGAGAGGGCTGGCAACGGTTCCGGAAGAGAAAAAAGAAGATCCTTTTGTGGATGGTATGAACCGTATATATAAACAGTTGCTGACAGAACTGGAAAATATTGGTGTGAAGCCAATAGAGGCGGTGGGGCAGGAATTTGATCCCAATCTTCACAATGCAGTGATGCAGGTGGAAAGTGAGCAGTATGAATCCGGTGTAGTGGCGCAGGAATTGCAAAAGGGATATACTTACCGGGACAGTGTGGTCAGGCATTCTATGGTGGCTGTAGTGGAATAAGAAAGTATGATAAATCAGATATCAATATGATACAAAGAACAATTTAGGAGGATACAAAAATGAGTAAGATTATCGGTATTGACCTTGGTACGACGAATAGTTGTGTGGCAGTTATGGAGGGCGGTAAGCCCACTGTAATCGCAAATGCTGAAGGCGCAAGGACGACACCTTCCGTAGTGGCTTTTACAAAAACAGGTGAGAGGCTTGTGGGTGAACCTGCAAAGCGTCAGGCGGTGACCAATGCGGAGAAGACCATCGCTTCTATTAAGAGAGATATGGGTACGGACAATGGACGCAATGTTGACGGCAAAAAATATTCTCCACAGCAGATTTCTGCAATGATTCTGCAGAAGCTGAAGGCAGATGCAGAGAGCTATCTGGGAGAGAAGGTAAGTGAGGCTGTGATTACCGTTCCTGCATATTTTAATGATGCACAGCGTCAGGCA
The DNA here is from genome assembly GCA_947175015.1 of uncultured bacterium. GTDB lineage: Bacteria > Bacillota > Clostridia > Lachnospirales > Lachnospiraceae > Acetatifactor. The sequence continues at coordinate 10,402 of CAMWLE010000048.1, read as the reverse complement.
ACCAAGGATGCGGGCAAAATCGCTGGATTGGATGTAAAGCGTATTATCAATGAGCCTACCGCAGCGGCATTGGCTTATGGTCTGGACAACGAAAAAGAGCAGAATATCATGGTATATGACCTGGGCGGCGGTACCTTTGATGTGTCTATTATTGAAATCGGAGATGGCGTTATTGAGGTTAAGGCAACCAACGGTGATACACATCTGGGCGGTGACGATTTCGACAACAAAATCATTGAGTGGATGCTGGCGGAGTTTAAGAAGGCGGAGGGTGTGGATCTCTCCAATGATAAGATGGCTATGCAGAGATTGAAGGAAGCGGCAGAGAAGGCAAAGAAGGAACTTTCCAGCGCTGTGACCACCAATATCAACCTGCCGTTTATTTCAGCGACACCGGAAGGTCCGAAACATTTTGATATGAATCTGACTCGTGCACAGTTTGATGAACTGACGAGAGATCTGGTAGACAGAACTGCAATTCCTGTGCAGAATGCTATGAAGGATGCCGGATTGACCAATGCGGACTTGGGGCAGGTGCTTTTGGTAGGTGGTTCCACTCGTATCCCTGCAGTACAGGAAAAGGTGAGACAGCTTACCGGTAAAGAACCCAGCAAGACGCTGAATCCTGATGAGTGTGTTGCCATCGGTGCTTCCGTACAGGGTGGAAAGCTGGCAGGTGATGCCGGTGCAGGTGATATTCTGCTGCTGGATGTAACACCTTTGTCTCTGTCTATTGAGACCCAGGGAGGTATTGCAACCAGATTGATTGAGAGAAATACCACCATCCCCACCAAGAAGAGCCAGATATTCTCTACAGCATCAGACAACCAGACAGCAGTGGATATTGTTGTGGTACAGGGTGAGAGAAAGTTTGTGCGGGATAATAAGTCTCTTGGACAATTCCGGCTGGATGGAATCCCACCTGCAAGAAGAGGTGTACCTCAGATCGAAGTTACTTTTGATATTGATGCAAATGGTATCGTGAATGTGTCTGCAAAGGATCTGGGTACCGGTAAGGAGCAGCATATTACAATTACCGCAGGTTCCAATATGTCGGATGATGAGATTGAAAGAGCTGTAAAGGAAGCAGCAGAGTTCGAGGCACAGGATAAGAAGAGGAAGGAAGCTGTAGAGGCTAGAAATGATGCTGATTCCTTCGTATTCCAGACAGAGAATGCGCTGAATGAGGTTGGTGATAAACTCAGCGACAGTGATAAGGCTGCGGTTCAGGCCGATTTGGATGCAGTGAAGGCCATTTTGGACAGAACGAAGGATCAGGAGTTGAGTGACAGTGATGTGGATGAGCTGAAGGCTGCGAAGGAAAAACTGACCAACAGTGCCCAGAGTTTGTTCACTAAGATGTATGAGAATATGCAGCAGGCCCAGGGCGGTGCCGCAGGTCCTGATATGGGCGGCGCAGGTGCAGCCGGCGCAGGCAGTGCCGCTCCCGAAGATGATGTGATTGACGGAGATTTCAGAGAAGTATAGGATAGTATGTTAGCTGCATTCATACAGTTTTGGGGCATATTTTGTAGATATGGGTATAAAAAGGTTGATTAAATCTGCGGAATATGTTAATTTAGAGTAGTGTTTGTAAAAAAGTGGTAGCACAGAGTATGGGTATGGCATGGTTTCGGAATAACGGGGATGTCAGGCATGTATTCTGTGCCGCCGCATTTATGATGTGAGGAGTTTACTATGGCAGAGCAGAAAAGGGATTACTATGAAGTCCTGGGTGTTGATAAGAATGCAGATGATGCTGCGATAAAGAAGGCATATCGCGTCCTGGCCAAGAAATATCATCCGGACATGAATCCAGGTGACGCAGATGCGGAGAAGAAATTTAAGGAGGCGTCGGAAGCCTATGCCGTGTTGAGTGATCCGGAAAAAAGGCGTCAATATGACCAGTTCGGTCATGCAGCCTTTGACGGCGGAGCAGGTGGAGGTGGTTTTGATTTCGGCGGTATGGATTTCGGAGACATCTTTGGAGATATTTTCGGGGATATTTTCGGCGGCCGCAGCAGCAGAAGCCACAGCAATGGTCCTATGAAAGGGGCGAATCTGCGTACAAGTGTGCGCATATCTTTTGAAGAGGCTGTATTTGGCTGTAAGAAAGAAATTGAACTTACTGTGAAGGAGACCTGTAAGACATGTAACGGTTCTGGCGCGAAACCTGGAACCAGTCCTGAGACTTGTTCCAGATGCGGCGGTACGGGGCAGTCGGTAGTGACTCGTCAATCTCCCTTTTTTGGCGGAACGATTCGAAGCGTGGAGCCGTGTCCTGAGTGCCAGGGTAAGGGTAAGGTTATCAAAGAGAAATGTTATGATTGCGGCGGTACAGGTTATATTTCCATGAAGAAGCGTTATTCGGTGGATATTCCTGCCGGTATCGACAATGGTCAGTCCACACGTATGCCCGGTTTGGGAGAACCTGGTATTAACGGAGGACCCAGAGGTGATGTACTTATTGAAGTGATTGTGGGACGCCATCCTATTTTCCAGAGACAGGATTTCGATATTTATTCTACGGTGCCGATGTCATTCGCGGTGGCAGCTTTAGGCGGCGAGGTGTTGATTGATACTGTTGACGGGAAAGTAATCTATGATGTAAAACCGGGTACACAGACAGATACCAGAGTGCGATTGAGAGGGAAAGGTGTACCTTCCTGGAGGAATAAAGATGTCAGGGGAGATCATTATGTGACTTTGGTGATTCAGGTTCCGGATAAGTTAAAACCGGAGGCGAAGGAACTTCTGCGGCAGTTCGATGAATTGACCGGAGATACGCTTAACGCGGCTAAGGCATCTACGGAGCAGTCCGGTGATGGCAAGGAAAACAATCCCAAAGAGGGAAAGAAGAAGAAATTCTGGAAATGACCGGAATAATGAGGCTAATTGGCTCCGGCGGGGAAAGAGTAGTGTTACCCGTCGGAGCTTTTTACATTTTCCTATGGGACGAGTCAGGCAGTAGTTGAACTTTCTGCCTGAACTGTTACTGGTTTGGGGAGAACAGAGTCAGAGATACTTTTCAATTATGTAAAAAGAGTGTATAATCATCCTTATGAAAAGAGAGAAAAATGAATTTTTAGGACTTGTATGTAATCTATATTTAATTGTATTGCTTGTGGCACTGCCTTTATATACGGGAGAAGGGTATTGGAAGCTGGGGGACACGAAATATATACTGTTTCGCAATGTGTCATATTTATGTCTGGGATGTTGGCTGGTGCTGGGAATGCCGGGACGGGTCAGAGCTGTCAGGGAATGGATCGACTGTTTATCAGACAGAAGGCGCATATCCGCCACGGATTCCGGACAGATGAGGAAGCAGGAAGAAAGCGCTGGCCGGAAGGAAGGTGCTGTCTGTAGGGATAATGTTGGCATTACGCAAGGTTTGCGCCCAGGGGTTAGTATTGTGGACTGTGCAGTGATTGCTTATGGTGTGTGTGTGGCGGTTTCTGCATTGTGCAGTTCTTATGGACAGCTTGCTTGGACTGGCTACAATGAGTGGTATATGGGAGCAATTTCCCAGCTTATGTTCGTGGGAATTTACTTTTTTGTGTCAAGACAGTATGACGGTTTCGGATATCCTATTTATTTGGGTGAAGGGGCATTTTTCCTTGTGACGCTTTTGGGGTTGCTGCATCGGTTTGGGATAGATCCATTGGGATTGAAGGTTGGTTGGAACAGTGGGGATTGGGTATATAATCATATGTTGTCCACGCTGGGGAATATAAATTGGTTGTGCGGTTTTTACAGTGTGGCACTGGCCTGGCTTTTGACGCATTTTATGGGGGAGAGAAAGCGTTGGCGGGAAGTGCTTTGGTATCTGTCGGCTGTGGCAGCTTTTGTGTTATTGGGAATTCAGGGGAGTCAGGGTGGCTTGCTGATTCTTGGTGTAGGTGTCGTGGTATGTGTTTGGCTGGGATGGGGACAGGGAGTTATTGTAAGGAAGCTGATGTTATTGTTGGCAGGATTTTGTGTGTGTATGCCTCTGATAGATTGGCTGACGAAGCTGCGGGGGGAAAAGGCAGCAGTGGCAGTGGACGGGAATGTGTTTGAGCATACAGTATGGTATGGCTGGGTCATGGCAGCAGTGGTGTGTATGAGTTTCTATGTCCTTTCCAAAACTGGGATATTGCGGAAATTTGGCGCCTGTGTCAAAGAAGGATTACAACAGTGGAAATGCCAATGGAAGGAGCGGAAGACTGGAAGGGGAAAGGAAACCAGGGAAGCGGATGAGAAAAATAAGATAATCAGGATACTGATAGTTCTTATTGTGATAGGGGTAAGTGCGGCTGTGTTATGTTATCTGTTTTTTGGCGGTTTGTTTGGTATTGATGATAGTTTTGGCAGCGGACGGGGATTTTTGTGGCGGATTGCGCTGGAAGGTTTTTCGCAGGCAGGTTGGAAGGATAAGCTGTTGGGGGCAGGTCCGGATTGTTACGGAGAAGCTGTTTTCAACAGGTTGGGCGCAGGTACGGATGTATGGAATGGGGAGCATTGGGAGGGGGCGATATTCACCAATGCTCATAATGAGATATTGAGTCAAATGATTAATGTGGGAATCTTGGGGACAGTCAGCTATCTGGCGATTTTCCTGACAGGCCTGTGGAGGTATTGCGGCAGAAGGAAGCAGTTTAAGCAGTTTCGATATGAGAGGTGGCTTGGGGTGTTGGCGATTACCATGTATGGTGCGCATTCGCTGATTAGTTTCCAGCAAGTGCTGAATACGCCTTTGCTTTTTTTGACATTGGGATTATGTGAATATGAGATGCGCAGGGAAGTGTGGGAAGACGTTTTATAACTGCAAATATATAGATTCATGGAGGCAAATATGAAAATAAATGAGGAAGTGAATAAGATTCTGATAGAGCGTTTTGGCAAGGATACGATCATTGCGTTGGCAACTGTAAATGGGAATATTCCCTGCGTCCGAAATGTAAACGCATATTACGAGGATGGATCTTTTTATATCATTACATATGCTTTGTCAAATAAAATAAAGGAAATAGAGTCTAATCCTGCAGTTGCAATTGCGGGTGATTGGTTTACGGCTCATGGCAAAGGCATGAATTTAGGCTATATCGGAAAGGAAGAGAATCGTCACATTGCAGATAAGTTGAAACAGGTATTTGCAGGATGGATTGAAAATGGTCATAATCATTTTGAGGATGAAAACACAATTATATTGTGTGTAAAATTAACGGACGGGGTATTGCTTTCCCATGGGACGCGATATGAGATTTCATTTTAGTTTATAAAGGAGTGGCTATCCCTGTGCCGCTGAAAATTACCGGTAAAAGGCATGGAATAAGTAAGAAAAGCTAATATGCTATGGATGACTTTATTATTTGACAGTAATCAAATGATTAACATTAAATAGAAGGAGGTTTTATGGAATTAGAAATTGTAAGGGGGTATATTACACAAATTACACCTACAGAAAATTTAATTGCAGCTTTACAGCAAATATATAAGTCTTGTGAAGATAATGGAACGTTATATTTAGGCTATCCTTTGAGTGCAAATTCAGAGTGTAAAGTAACAGTAGATGCGTTACTTGTAAGTGAGAAAAAGGGTGTTATTGCATTTTTATATCCGAAGAGTTCAGTTGATGGCGATGTTTTAAGGGAGGAACAAGATGCACTATATTATCAAATGGATTATAATTTTAAAAAATATAATTCTTTGAGAAAAGGTCGTGGATTGGCATTTGAACCGAAAGTAATAACATGGCTTCCCGCATCTGAAAGATGTGATTCTGATGCAGAATATTTGTTTGCAAATGAATGCAGCCTAAAAAGTGTACTAGATGAACTGGATGATTTTTACAACGATATTTATCCTGCATTATGTGAAGCTCTACAAAAGGTATCCAATATAAAACCCAGAAAAAAGAGAAAAAATGTAAAGGAAGAAAAATCGAAAGGTGGTATTATCAAGGCGATTGAAAAAGAGATTGCCAATTTAGACAGATGGCAGAAAAAAGCAGCTTTAGAGATACCCGAAGGACCGCAGCGCATTCGGGGGTTAGCGGGTTCCGGAAAAACAATCGTGTTAGCATTAAAAGCTGCCTATCTTCATTCACAATATCCAGAATGGAAAATTGCGGTTACTTTTTATACGCGTTCTTTAGCACAACAATACGAAGAATTGATTAGGCAGTTCATGTTTGAATTTTCTGGTGAAGAGCCTGATTGGAACAATTTACATATTGTTCATGCTTGGGGAACGAATACAGAACCGGGAATTTATTCAATTGCGGCAAGGCAGTTTAATGTGACACCATATAATTTTAGTACTGCGAGTGCGCGGTATGGGAAAAATAATGCCTTTGAAGGTATCTGTCATGAACTTGTGAATAATTTTGGATATGATACCGGGAAGATATACGATGCAATTCTTATAGATGAAGCACAAGATTTGCCAACTTCATTTTTTAAACTATGTTATTTGTTAATAAAACCAACAAAAAGAATAATTTGGGCATATGATGAGTTGCAAAATTTGAATGAGACAATTATGCCATCAGTTAAAGACATGTTTGGAGTAGATCAGTATGGCAATTTGAATATAAGTTTGGAAAGCAATGAAGATGAGGCTAAGAGAGATATCATGCTGCCTGTATGTTACCGTAATCCGCCGTGGACATTGGCGTTAGCACATTCTTTAGGATTTGGGGTGTATAGGAGTATGGATAAGGTTCAAATGTTTGATGAATTATCAGTTTGGGAAGATGTTGGTTACAAAGTAGAATCAGGTAATTTGGAGTGGGGGCAGAGAGTTAAACTGGTGAGAAAAAGCGAAGCTTCACCCAAATATTTTAGTGAATTGCTTAACCCGAAAGAAAGCTTTATATCAAAAGTATTTAACACGGAAGCGGAGCAATATAAGTGGATTGCGGAACAAATATATATAAATATATATGAAGATGAATTGGACCCTGATGATATATTGGTGATATTTCCGGATACGTACTGTTCAAAACGAGACTATACAAATTTTAGAAAATTTTTGATGCAACATAATATAGAGTCGATTTTAGCAGGAGTTAGTTCAGGCAGGGACATGTTTAGAATAGAAGGATATGTTACTTGTTCGGGAATATATAGGGCAAAAGGGAATGAAGCTCCCATGGTTTATATTGTAAATAGTCAATATTGTGAAGAAGGGACAGAATTAATTAGAATTAGAAATATATTGTTTACGGCCATTACGAGATCACGTGCATGGGTCAGGATTTGTGGTGTTGGTGAAAATATGCACTTGTTGGAACAGGAAATTAATAATTGTATTGTTGACAATAATTATGCTTTGAATTTTGTTCTGCCTACAAGAGAGGAATTAGTGAGACTAAGGCGAATTCACAGAGAAAGAACAGAAGAAGAAGTGAGAAGGATATCAAGAAGAAAAACCGAAGTGAATAGCATCATAGAAGAGCTTGAGAAAGGAGAAATTGATATCGAATCAGTACCGGAGCTTCAGCAATTACTCAATCTTGTTAAAAATAATTTGGAGTGTACGCAGAATGAAAGAGAAGATCAATAGATATGTACAGGCAATAAAGGATGAGATAGAAAATACAATGGTTTTGCTGGAAGAGAACAAATTTATTTATTTTCACAATCTTATTAAGATTAATATTAATGGGAAATACACAGAGCTTTCTTGCAATAATCATATTCCCGGCAGAGCAAATTGTGGGGAGGCTTTTACCACTTTTCTGCAGTATGAAACAATTCTAAAAAATGGTAACTTTTGTTGTATATTATATGACGGTTCTTTGATAAAGCTGGAGTTATGCTTTGAAAATCAAAAATTGATAAGTCATAGTTACCTTTGGTGGCCAGCTCCATATAAAATGAATACTGGTTTTGTGGGAGAACAAACTCCACAATTTGTATTTGAGGATTTTGTGACAGATAATTCCTGGTTCGAGAAAATAAGCATGAGAAGTCCCATAAGAGTGGATTTTGATAGTGAAAATGATACGGAAGGGCATCCGGCAGTTCATTTGCATACACAGCATCACGATTCAAGAATGAAAGTGAATAAACCTATATGTTTTAATCGATTTATGAGATTCATTATTGAAAATTATTATCCTGACAGGTCTTTTGATTTTGAAAAATGGTATTATGCATCTTTTACGTTTGATGAACCAAATAAAAAAATTAATAAACATACTTGTTTAGTATTTACATGAAATAATGTAGGGTGGATTAGGTGTCAAGGAATAATGAAGCTGCCGGGAAGGTAATTACAGGATTGGAATAGGAGAAAAATAATGAAGTGGATGAAATTTAAGATTAAGACAATTACAGATGCGGAGGATATTATCATTAGTACCTTGTATGATATTGGTCTGGAAGGAGCCCAGATTGAGGACAAGGTGCCTCTGACTGCGTTGGAAAAGGAGCAGATGTTTGTAGATATTCTTCCGGACGGTCCTGAGGATGACGGAATTGCTTATTTGAGTTTTTTTGTTGAGGAAAAGGAGGATGGCAGTCTGGAAGTATTGGGGGAGCGGACAACACCCGAGGCTGTTTTGGAACAGGTACGGGGGGAATTGGAGGATTTGCGGCAATTTTGTGATGTGGGGGAAGGTGCCATAACCGTAGAAGAGACGGAGGACATTGACTGGATTAATAATTGGAAGCAGTTTTTTCATCAGTTTTACATTGACGATATATTGGTGATTCCTTCCTGGGAAGATGTCAAAGTGGAGGATGAGGGGAAACTGGTATTGCATATTGATCCGGGAACTGCTTTCGGCACAGGAATGCACGAGACAACGCAATTATGTATCAGACAGTTGCGCAAATATGTCACGAAAGATACACAACTTCTGGACGTGGGGACGGGCAGTGGTATTCTGGCAATCCTTGCGCTGATGTTCGGAGCGAAGCATGCTGTAGGGACGGATCTGGATGTATGTGCGGTGGAAGCTGTGGCACAGAATTGTGAGGATAATGGCATAGACCCTTCCCGGTTTGATATGATGATTGGAAATATTATCACAGACCAGGCAGTACAGGAGCGGGTGGGATATGGCTGTTATGATATTGTAGTGGCTAATATTCTGGCGGATGTACTGGTGGCGTTGACACCGGTGATTGTGGAACAGTTGAAAGAAGGCGGCATTTACATTACTTCCGGAATTATTGACGATAAGGAAGATGTGGTGGTGGAAGCTGTGAAAGCGGCAGGGTTGACGGTGCTGGAAGTGAAACGACAGGGAGAGTGGGTGTGTGTCACAGCGTGCAAAGGAAATCTAAGCTGATAAAATACATCAGCTAAGATTTCCTAAATTGCACGCAGGAAAAGAATAACTAAGGCTGCCAAGGACGCAGCCAAAGTTATTCTAAGTTTCGTCCAAGAAATCTAAGCTGATAAAATACATCAGCTAAGATTTCCTGAGTTATTTTTGAGTTTTCCAGGAGTGGTTAAGGGGGCAGAATGTATCAGTTTTTTGTGGAAGAGGATCAGATTTGTATAACGGAGAAGAGGGTTATCATCCGGGGGGCGGATGTGAATCATATTAAAAATGTGCTGCGTATGAAGCCTGGGGAAGAGATTTCTGTGAGTAATGGTCTGGATGGGAAGGAGTATCGTTGCGGGATTTTGAGCTTTGATGAGGAATGTGTAGTTTGTGAGCTGCGTTTTATAAAAGAAGACAATGTGGAATTGTCCTCTCAAGTGTATTTGTTTCAGGCGCTTCCCAAGGGGGATAAGATGGAGTTGGTGGTTCAAAAGGCTGTGGAGTTGGGTGTTCATCAGATTATTCCGATGGCGGCCAGGCGTTGTGTTGTAAAGCTGGACGAAAAGAAGGCTGCATCTAAAATCACGCGTTGGCAGGGAATTGCAGAGGCAGCGGCGAAACAGAGCAAACGAGCTGTAGTGCCGGAGGTGATGTCGGTAGTTTCTTTTGAGGAGGCTATTCGACTGGCGGCAGGAATGGATGTGAAGTGTATTCCCTATGAGTTGGCGGAAGACATGAGCAAAACCAGGGCAGTTATGGAGGCATTGAAACCAGGGCAGAAAATTGCTGTGTTGATTGGACCTGAGGGTGGATTTGAGGAGTCAGAGATTGCGATGGCACTAAAAAATGGTGTGGAACCTATTACTTTGGGCAGGCGTATTCTCAGGACGGAGACAGCAGGAATGACAGTGTTATCATGGATTATGTACATGCTGGAATTATAGTATGATAATATAAAAAATTGAAAAAAGAAAGGAACATATTCAGATTTTTGGCGTTTATATTAACATGAAAGTCAAGGGGTTACTGTGGATGCACACAAACCCGCAAGGCAGATTTCTGGACTTTCACAGTAATGGAAATGTTACTTTTCACACCTACGCCACCGCGAGGCGTTTTCACGCGCTTTATGCGTGA
>CAMWLE010000047.1 GCA_947175015.1 uncultured bacterium | reverse complement strand
GAGGATGGACGCGGAATTGGAGTTGAAAAGAGGAGGACTATGAAATGTCAAGAGTGTATAATTTTTCCGCAGGGCCTGCAGTTCTGCCGGAAGAGGTATTAAGAGAAGCAGCGGATGAAATGCTTGATTACAAGGGAACAGGCATGTCCGTGATGGAAATGAGCCACAGGTCCAAAGCTTATGATGCTATTATCAAGGAAGCCGAGGCAGATCTGCGGGAATTGATGAATATTCCGGACAATTATAAGGTGTTGTTCCTGCAGGGGGGTGCCAGCCAGCAATTTGCCATGATTCCCATGAATCTGATGAAGAACAGGAAAGCGGATTACATTGTGACCGGCCAGTGGGCGAAGAAGGCTTATCAGGAAGCCTGCATTTATGGGCAGGCGAATAAAATTGCTTCTTCCGAGGATAAGACTTTCTCTTATATTCCGGATTGCTCTGATCTGCCTGTCAGTGAGGATGCGGATTACGTCTACATCTGTGAAAACAATACGATTTACGGAACAAAGTTTAAGACACTGCCAAATACGAAGGGTAAGACCCTGGTGGCGGATGTGTCCAGCTGCTTTCTGTCCGAACCTGTGGATGTGACCAAGTATGGCCTTATCTATGGGGGGGTTCAGAAGAATATAGGACCTGCAGGCGTGGTTATCGTGATCATCAGGGAAGACCTGATTACAGAAGATGTACTGCCCGGTACGCCGACCATGCTGCGCTACAAAACCCATGCGGACAATGATTCTCTCTATAATACACCGCCTGCATACGGCATTTATATCTGCGGCAAGGTATTCAAATGGCTGAAGAAACAGGGCGGATTGGCTGCAATGAAGGAATATAATGAGAAGAAGGCGAAGATTCTCTATGATTACCTTGACGAGAGCAAGCTGTTCCATGGAACCGTTCGCAAGGAGGATCGCTCTCTGATGAATGTTCCTTTTGTGACCGGCAGTGAAGAACTGGATGCGAAATTTGTCAAAGAGGCTAAGGAGGCCGGTTTCGAGAGCCTGAAGGGGCATAGGACAGTTGGCGGTATGCGTGCCAGCATTTATAATGCAATGCCCATAGAAGGTGTTGAGAAATTAGTGGAATTTATGAGGAAATTTGAGGCAGAAGTTTATAGTGATATCTCACGGAAAAGAGGAGAAAATGTTTAAAGTGAATTGTCTGAATCCCATTGCGGATGTGGGATTAAAGAATTTTACACAGCAGTATGAAATTACAGCCGATGTAAAGGAAGCGGAAGGCATTCTGGTCAGGAGTGCTTCCATGCATGAGATGGAGATACCGGATGGACTCCTGGCGGTGGCAAGAGCAGGCGCCGGTGTCAACAATATCCCCTTGGAAAAATGTGCCGAGAAGGGTGTGGTGGTATTTAATACACCCGGTGCAAATGCAAATGGTGTAAAGGAGCTTGTCCTTGCAGGAATGCTTCTTGCTGCCCGTGATGTGGTAGGCGGTATCGAGTGGGTAAAGGCTTCCAAAGACAATGCGGATATTGCAAAGGCGGCGGAAAAGGAGAAGAAGAACTTTGCAGGGACTGAGATTATGGGCAAGAAGCTTGGTGTCATCGGCCTGGGAGCTGTGGGTGGAAAAGTGGCCAATGCTGCTGTGGCTTTGGGCATGGAGGTATACGGCTATGACCCTTATCTGTCTCTGAATGCAGCATGGAATCTCAGCCGCGCTGTTGTCCATGTAACGAATGAGGATGATATCTATGCGCAGTGCGATTATATTTCCATTCATGTGCCGTTGCTGGATTCCACAAAGGATACAATCAATGCCGAGGCAATTGCAAAAATGAAAGACGGCGTTACCATATTGAATTATTCCAGAGATAAGCTGGTTAATGAGCAGGATATCTTAGAGGGAATACAAAGCGGCAAGGTTGCCCATTACGTGACAGATTTTCCTACACCTGGCATAGCCGGTCAGAAGGGATGTATCGTTATCCCGCATCTGGGTGCAAGTACGGAAGAGTCCGAGGATAACTGCGCGGTAATGGCGGTGCAGGAGTTGATGGATTATCTGGAAAACGGCAATATCAGGAACAGTGTGAATTACCCTGCCTGCGATATGGGGGTGTGCACCAAAGCAGGGCGTGTGGCAATTTTCCATAAAAATATTGCCAATATGATCACGAAGTTTACCGCAGAGTTCGGTGACAAGGGCATTAATATCAGTGATATGACCAATAAATCCCGTGGAGAAGTGGCTTATACTATGCTGGATGTGGAAGAAGCGCCGACGGTGGAAATTATTGAGGCATTGGAGAAGATTCCGGGGGTATTCCGGGCAAGAATCGTCAAGGGCTGAGTGTGCAAGGGCAGCGTTTTTCCGGCCTTGTATCAGTTCATTCATAGCTTGACATATATGAAGTGTGTAAAGAATTTCTAAGCTGTCCAAAGAGGGGTGTTTACACACCCTCTTTGGACGCCAGCTAAGAAATACTAAGTTACACACTGAAGAATGCCAAGTGAGCAGGCTCACTTTGTGCAGGCATTCTTCTCACGGATTGTTTGTGCCGCCAAGAGGTGGGGGTGTCCCATCTCTTGGCGGCATGACGGGAAGTGTGAAGTTCTGTATATAAAACAGGACTTTGCACTTTTTTTATGAAGTTTTTTATATGATGAACAGAGGCATAGGGGATCTTATTATCAAGAAGACGTCAATTATATATTTTTTTTAAGAAACCCTTGACATCATAATAATACAAATATATAATAAAAGTGAAGCTGTAGTGAAAACTACACAAAGAATTTCAATAATAAAAGGGAGGAGAGAACATGATAAACAAAAGTGTTCTATCATTTGTGCTCAGTTTCGGCATGTTGACGGCATCATTGCCAAATGGCGTGAGCACAGGCAATGTTTCTCTGGGTGGTATATCCGCCTTGAGAACAACAGGTTCGTCTATTATTGAGACGGACGAGACAGTGGCACCGGATGGCGGAGGTACGGATGAGACGGTTGCACCGGATGGTGTGGAAGCGGATGTTTCTGCACAGACAGAGCAAAATGTACTTACTGAGAATTTTGAAGGTGCGGATGTTGGAACCTGGGGGATGGAAGTCCCTGCTGGCGGAACTTTAGCGGTAGTGGAGGATAGTACAAATAGTGCAAATCACTATCTGAATTTTACCGTAAAAGAGAAAGAGAGGACCAGCACAAGAAAACTTTTTGGTACAGAGACCGCACCACAGATGCAAAGTGCAACTATGTCCTTTAGGTGGTACACCACAACGGTGGTAAGTAACAGCAATGGGGGATATGCAGGTCTTCGTATCATGGATGGAAGCAATGAAATAGTGAGTTTGTATTTAAATGATATTCGCGGCCAGGCGGGTAAGCAGAACACCACGCCGCTGTATTATACCGTGAACGGGACGACAGAAAATGCAGCAGATAAGATTAAGACAGATGCAACCATTGATGCGAATACCATACATGACATGGAGTTAGTCTTTGATTTTGAAGCGCACAAGCTGGAAATCAAGATGGATGGGAATACAGTTGTGAGTGATGTAGAGTTCAATCCGCTGACGAAGACAGTTGAGAGCTTTGCATTCCATACGGTAGGATCGAAACCTACTGTGAATATTGGTATTGACGATTTCAGGTTGGATTATGAAACGGGAAGCAGTTCGGTAGACCTTTCCAAGATTATATCGTCTGTGGTGACTATGGAGGAAAAGACACAGACCAAAATCAGCTCCTTAGATGAGATTGTGCATCCTACTTCCGTAAGTGTTGTCATGGGTGATGGTTCTACAATAGAAGCGCAGATCAATGGGGAGACATGGAATGTTACGCCGGAGTTCAATGATTTTGCGGAAATGGGTACATATACATGGACCGCTGACTTGAGTCTGGCAGATGGTGTGACGAATCCTCTTGGACTGAAGGCAAGCTATGTGATGAGATATATGTCTGATTTCCTGGAAACAGATATCAATTCTTTGGCTGAGCTTCCGGAAGTAGTGATAACAAAACAGTCCTATGAGGCCGGCTATCAGCATCCGCAGACAATAACTGCGACTTTGGTAGACGGTACCACCATTGAGGCAGAGATTGACCAGAGTACATGGGCATGTACACCGGATTTTGATCCGGCTGCAAAGCAGGCTTACCTTTGGACAGCGCAGCTTGTGGACAATGGAACAAACCGTAATCACAGGAATCTGACAGTTTCTTATCAGATGAACTGCAAGGGCGATTATGTTTCCACACATGATTTTGAGGATGATTTTTCCTTTGGTGTATGGGAATCCACAGCATGGGGCAGGTCGTTGGACAAAGATTCTCATTCGGGATATTTGACTTTGAGCCGGAAACAGAGTGAAGACGGCAATTACTATATGTTTGCAAGCGTTACTAACGCAGGCGGAGGACGAGGCACCAGAAAGGATTTTGCTGCTAAAGCGGTAAAGGGTGCGGTAATCTCCTTCGATTGGATGCCTGTAACAGCAGGACCGGCAGGCGTCGGCTCCGGTAATATTGACTTTTTCTCTACGAAAAACAATCAAAATTATTTTACCCTGCGTTTTGATTCTGATTATAAGATCAGCTATTTTACAAAAGGGGACTATAATAATGATTCCGTACAACCTGAATTTACCGGCTCTATTTCAGAGGATGACAGGGTAGATACAGGATTGGGCGGACAGGACAAGTGGTTTACAGTGAAGCTGGCGTTTGATTATTTTGCGCATACGGCCAAGCTGGAAATCGCGGAGAAAGAGAATCCGGATAACTCCTATACTGCTACGGTTCCTATTGAGGAGTCCGCAAATGGTCTTTCCATTATGGTTATGCGTCTGGACAGAAGCCAAAACGACAGAAGCAGTGCGGAGATGGGACTGGATAATGTGATTCTGGACTATGACAGATTCGGTGCAGAAGATGTTGTTGATGTAAAGAACCCTGTGAATGTCAATGTTGCAAAATCACAATACAATGATTTTGAATTCCCCACAACGGTTGAGGTTACATTGGGCGACACTTCTAAAATAGAAGTTCCTGTGGGCGAGTGGAAGGCGGAACCTGCATTTGATCTTGATACAAGTGCAGAGGGAGATTATGTCTGGACCGCGCCTCTTGTGTTGGACGGGCTGAATAATGTGTATGGGTTGAATGCAAGCTTTACTATGACTTATACCAATCTGCCATTCCCTACTTATGTATATAATCCTAACACACTGGAGCTGACTTTTGGACAGGCATTGCCTGAGGCATTTCCGACAGAAACCTTCGCTATGATGAGTAACGGCAATATTGAAAAAGTGACAGTGGGTGAGTGGACGCCGATTCGTCCTTTTGATGAAAATCAAGAGGGAATTTATGTATATGGTGCAAATGTTGTCCCGGCGGATGGCAAGTACAGTCTTGTAGAGGGCATGATTACACCCAATGAGAACCCTGCGGACCCCAGCGAGCAGCGTAAGGATTACAACTATGATGTATATTATCGTGTGAGCTATTTTAAGACAAATGACAACTATAACGCATATGCGCGTTCCATGGAGTATCTTGACCGTGGTGTCTATGCCATAGAAAAGGATAATGGTGTGTTTGTATCGTGGAGACTTCTTGTGACAGAGTACGGAGAGGATATTGCTTTCAATGTATACCGCAATGGTGTACTCGTCAATGAGACGCCTATTACTACCAAGACAAACTTTGTGGATGCGTCCGGTAAGGCCGGTGATAAATATGTTGTCGCAAAGGTTCAGAATGGCATGATGTATGAGAGCAAAGAGGTGGAGGCAAGTGCAGAGAATTACATGAGCATTCCTGTGCAGAAGCCGGACCCTCAGCCTACGAAGGATGGTGTTCTATCCAACTACACTCTCAATGATGCAGGCGTGGCAGATGTGGACGGAGACGGTGAGTATGAAATTATTGTAAAGTGGTATCCTGACAATGCTTTTGACTCAGGAATGGCGAACGGACCATCTTCTCCAACCATTTTTGATATTTACGAGATGGACGGAACTCCTTTATGGAGATTGAACCTTGGTCTGGAGCTGCCTTCCGGTGCGCATTTCAATCAGTTTATACTTTATGACATGGACGAGGACGGTAAGGCGGAGTTGTTTATCAAGACCTCTGACGGCACCATAAGCTATAAGCCCAATGCAGAAGGCAAGTTTGATATGAACGATGAAAGCACAATTGTTTCCTATATCGGAGACAGGAGTGTAAAGCCGGGAACCAATATTGAAGCCAATGGCCATGTGAATAAGAATTCCAATGAGTATGTAACGGTGTTCAATGGTTTGACAGGTGAAGAAATCGACACCATTGATTATGTGAATACCACAGGTGAGTTTACCGATTGGGGTAAGGCAGATGGCGGAAACCGTTCCGCACGTTACAACACGGCAATTGCATACCTGCCTAAAAATCCCGATGTGGCTGGAAGCACTGAGACAATTCCGGCAGTGTTATTTAACCGCGGTTACTATGCGAAGACCACCATTGCTGCATATACCCTGAGAGACGGCAAGCTGAATCTCGAGTGGAACTTTGTACGACAGACAGGTGAAAATGAAGCGGCAAAGGGTAACCATAATGTGTCCACCGGCGATATTGATAAGGACGGCTTCGATGAAATTATCATTGGCGCTTTGGCAGTGGATCATGATGGCAGTGTACTTTGGGTCAAAGATGGACAGAATGGACAGGATTTTTCAGGACATGCAGATACCATTCACTTAGCGGCAATGAATCCTGAGAACAATGATTTGTATGTATTTGTTCCCGCAGAAGAGCAGGATTCCACGCTGAATCACTCTCTGACAAATGCGGCAACAGGCACACGTTTGAACGGCGGATGGTTTACCAGAAAAGACGTAGGACGTGCCATAGCAGCTAATATTACCCCCAATCCCGGGTATGAGTACTGGTCTGCAGCCGGAGCAGGCGGCATTACCAGCGGCATTTATGGCTTTGACGGTTCTGTGATCTCTACTACGAAGCCCGTGTCCATGAACTGGAGAATGTACTGGGACGGCGACTTGCTCAGCGAATTGGGTGATGGTATCGCAACGGATGATGACTGGGCAATTACCAAGTATGACTGGGTAAATAATAAGGTAGACACGCTTACAGTGCTGGAAGGAACCAAGACGAACAACTCAACCAAGAAAACACCAAGCCTGACAGCAGATTTGTTCGGTGACTGGCGTGAAGAGGTTATGGTTAGAAACGATGACGACACTGAACTTCGTATCTACATGACAACGGAAGAGACGGACTATATGATTTATACGCTGATGCATGATCCGGTGTATCGTAACGCGGTGGCAAATCAGAATACATCATATAACCAGCCGCCTCACATTGGTTTCTATCTGGGTGAGGATAATGCGGATACCGTATTGTCAATGGAATTGCCTACGGCAAATGTGAAATATACTATTGAAGTCAATGAGGAAGGCAAGCCGGAAAAGTAATTCTTCCAACGGAAGGAAGCCGTTGTATTGCAGCGGCTTCCTCTTTCAAAATAAATGAGCAAGAAGGGGAAAAGACATATGTTACATAAAAGTGTTTTAGCACTTGTGCTAAGTTTTGGTATGCTGATTTCTCCATTGCCTGATGGGGAAAGTATTGGTATTGCTTCTACAGGAACCCCACCGTCAACGCAAAATATTGTGCTTACGGCGGCGGAAGAAAAGGTATATATTAATGAGAATTTTGACGCTTATGAGAACGGCGAGATTATCAGGTCTGCGGGAAAACCTACCGGGGCTGAGGCAGCCGATCCCATACCGGACCCGGTAAGCATAGGGCAGCTGGTATTTCAGGCAGGTCAGAGAGGAAATGGTCCTATTAACTGTTTTGCAAGTATAGCAGAGGCAGGGGGCAGTAAGTGTCTGGATATCAATGAGGACGGCTATGCCACAGCCGGCAGAGGTATTTCTTTTACTTTCCAGTATGGAGAGGATCAGCTTCCGTCTGTTTCGGAGTTGCAGAGTACAGGTGCCATTTTGGAACTTGGCATGGATGTTACTTCGACGCAGGGATTTGCCATCAAGGGATTCGGAACCATTCCCGCCGTTACCGGGGCACATGTTCGTGCAGTCATTGATGCAATGAACAATATGCAGTATGTGATCCTGACGGATATGGAAGGAAATCTGATTTCGTCTTCGGTGTCAACCCTTACAGCTACGGGGTTCGAGGGAGCGGAATTTTATGAGGGTAATACAAAAGCGCAGATTGACAACATAAAGGTGGTATCGAAATCTGCGGATCTGGGGTTGGTTACCGTCAGTGTTAAGGATGGAGAGAATGCTCTGGCTGATGTGGAGGTGACTGTTGGAGCTGTAACAGTGAAGACCAATGAAGCCGGAGAAGCGATGTTTGCGCTTCCCAACGGAACGTATTCCGTGAAGGCGTCCAAGATAGGATATGAGCACACAGCAGGCAAGGCGGATGATGCAGTGGAAGAGTTTACTGTGGAATCAACAGCGAAAGCAGTTACCTTAACCTTGTCGGCGCAGTCCTATGACAAGTATGTGGGAGAAGTATCCGTAAGCGGCGGACAGAGCTTTATTGCCGCACCTAAGGAAGCGGAACCTGCAAGGACTACGGCGTTTGCCGTTTCCGTATCGGATCAGAACGGCATTCCCATGGGTTCTGACGAGTATGGAGTCAATTGGAGTGTTTATCCGGCAGGTACAAAGGTGGCGGACCCAAATGTAACCATAGATGAAAATGGTGTGGTTTCCGTGGCACAGGCGTTTTATGCGGAAAACGGTGTTGCGCTTTATGAGGTTTCCGCGGAGGCGTTCACAGAGGATAAGTATGAGCATGCAGAGAAGACATTTTATATCGGGAACTGCAATGTGATATATTATGATCCTATTAACTGGGAGATAGCGGCAGGAACCAGGGCTGAGACGAAGAATTTGAATGAAGCGGTAGCGCTTCCGGAGGTGGCCAGCGTGACATTGGAAATGGAGTATAAATCGGCGCCGGATAACCATTCCTCCATTGCGCTTCTTTCCAACGGCGGCAGACTGACAGGAATACAAACCACAAATGATCTCACAATTACCGCATGGACCGGATGGGCATCTTCATCCATGAACCAGAGCGGAGATTTGGGTAAGTTTGGCAACAGTGGTGTCATTTCTTCGGGTAGTTCTTCCGTCAGGATAACGTTTACCATCAACAAGAAGAACCAGACAATTACGGCTTCTTGTGGAACGGAGAAGGTAAGTTTACCTTTTGATGTCAGTGCAGATACACTTACCGGTTTTGAGTATGGTCTGTACAGAACGAAAAGTAATGTGGTAATAAAGGAAATTTTGATAGAAGAGCCTGATACGGAGTATCTGGCAATTACCGGAGATGTGGATTTCGCGAAAATTTCCGGTCAGACGGTGAAGAGAAGTTATGCTTTGGGGCAGACAACTGTAAATCCGGAAGAGACATTCAGTTGGAACGTTACAGGGGATGATATTACCGGTATTTCCATAGCGGATGGTGTACTTTCCGTTACAGACGCGGTAAAGGCAGGAACGTATACTCTTACTGCAACCAGTAACCTTAATCCGGCTAAAACTGCGGATCTGAGAGTGGAAATCGGTGATTTTCAGACGATTGATCCCCAGAAGGCGGTAATTTCGGGTGCAGGAGCGTTGACATTGGGTGGGGACGGAGATGTTTATTCGGTTGTCACCGCAATTGATGCTTATGGAGATGATGTGGCTGGGTTGCTTCCAGCGGCAAAATGGACTTCCAGTAATTCTAATATAGTCAATATTACAGAGGATGGCAGGGCAACTGCAGTGGGCGCAGGCACCGCAACTTTGACTGCAACCATCACCAATGGCAGTGCGGTTTCCACATTCACCAAGCAGGTAACTGTGGCAGCATATTATATTGTTATGGATGCCACAGGTGATACAACATCCGTAGATACTTCGACACTGGTCAACAATGAGTATGTTACCGGTTATCAGGTGACCACCTCCAGGAATGGTGTGTTAGTAAAGCAGACAGTTGAGAAAACTGCACCTGCCAGCGTGGATACCACCGGTGCGGATAAACTTGAGATAGCACCCGTATTCTTTTATGACATGGGAGTGGTAGGAGAATATGGACAAACGGGAGCAGGATATGACATTGCAATTCCGGCGGGAACTTACAATTTTGTAGTGACAAACACCTCCGGCAACCGTTGTGATGTCTATATGAATGACCAGATGTTGGTAAACAATATTCTGCAGGATGGCTCCGCAGTAAAGAGCCTTGCGGTAAAGGATATTGTTGTTACAGGAGGTACCGCTAAGATTACCACTACGGATTATTCCTCCGGGAAAAATGCCAACAGCGTATATATTCAGGTTCAGGTTGTTAAGTCTCCTTCCATTGTAAACAGGGCAAGGAAGATTTATGTGCTGGGTGATTCTCTGGTATGTATCTACTATAATGGCGGAAATGCTTCTAACAATTATAAGACAGGATGGGGGCAGGTGCTTCCGGATTATCTTGTAGATAGTGTTGACGTTGTGAATCTTGCTAACAGCGGCGCCAGGGCGAAAACTTTGGTTGACACCGCATTTTCACAGGTGCGGGGAAGTGCCCAGAGCGGAGATATCCTTCTGCTGGAGAGCGGATATAATGACAGAACTTATGACACAAAAGAAATTATGATGGCGGCAGTGACCGAGATGGTTAATGCGGCGAAAGCAAAGGGGATGGATGTCATTTTGGTATCTCCCAACGCTTCTAAGAAGACTTATAATGAATCTGTTTCGTGGACGGCAAATATGGCAGAAGCTGCGGCTTCCACCGGCTCTGTGTATGTCAACCTTTCCAAGATGAGTTATGACTTCCTGAAGGAAAATTATGGTACCAATGGGGCGGATGTTCCCTCAGATTACACTGTAAGCGATAATCTGCATGCTACCTATAACGGCGCTAACAAGTGGGCGTCATTGGTGGCAGGGTCTCTGTATGAGCAGGGGTATGAGTACCTTGTCAATGAGAATCATGTGTATACTTTCACGGATGCGTTGGGGAATGTTATTTCCTGTTCCGCTACGGGAAAAGCAGCAGAGGATTTTGTGACTGTGGCATTTGACATGAACGGTTATGGAACTGCAATTGCAGATATGCAGGTTGTAAAAGGTTCCAAGCTGACAGAACCTGCCAAACCGGCAGCTTCCGGTTATACTTTTGGGGGCTGGTACACCGATAAGGAATGTACAAAGGTGTGGAATTTCACATCTGATACCGTGACTGCAGACATGACGCTGTATGCGAAGTGGGAGAAGAGCGGTTCCGGCGAAGAGCCTGCCGGGAACATTTGGTATTCGGAAGACTTCAGTGATGTTACGGATGCAAGTACGGTGGCAACATCTACCAATGCGCAGCAATATCTGGTCATTGCACAGGACGATGCGCATGGCAATTATTTGTCATTTGCTCCCGGCAGTCAGAACAGCCGCGGCGCATATATGAATTTTACCGGGTTGGATGTGGCGGATAAGAGCAACTATATTGTGGAATTTGACGCTTGTATTACGCCTGGAAATAATCAGCAGACTTATTTTACCATAAAGGGTACGGATTTTGCTGATAACGGCGGTATCAATAATGGTACAAAAAGCGGGTATCTGCTTAATCTGGTCAATACCGCAGGGGGAAGTACAGAGTATACTTTAAACGGAACCCAAAATGTTACCATTCCGGCAGGCGAGTGGTGCCACTATAAACTGTATGTGGATAAGAACCAGAAATTGGTCTCAACTACCATTACAGGAACGAAGACGGGAAGCATTGCGGATAAAGTAGTTACAGCGTATAGCGGTGAGGGAAATGTTGCCGGTATGTATATGCTGGCAGGAAGATATTATGCAGTAGAAGGAATTGATAATATTGTGGTTCGTGAGGTGACCGCAGACGACCAATTTGGGCAGCTTGGCAATGAAGCTTTATCCGGCGCAGCGTTTGACTTGCAGTTAAATACTGTGATTGCAGCGCCCGGCGAAGGTCAGGCAGTCCATATGCCCATTACGATTAAAACCGAGGGTAATTTGGGCGGCAATCTGGATGACAAGGTGACTGTAGACTGGTCCGTAGCGGGATTGGACAATGAAGACGGCTATATTTCACTTACCGGTACAGAAGGGACGGGTGCAGGCACTGAAGGCGCAGCACCAAGCGGAACAACGGCATACTTTAATGTGAGAAATGGTGTGTCAAGTTATTTTGGCTATGTGCAGGCAGTGGTGTCCTATGGAGAGGATAGCATTACCCTGAAAACACCATTTGCTGTCATCAGCGCCAGCGCAAATGCGAATCGGCTGGCTCCTGCGGCAGGCTATCCCGCAGATATGAATGACTATGTGGATTCTCTGGTGGGATATCAGGGTACTGCATATGGAATCAATGACAGGGATATTGTGCTGAATAACTGGTCCATCTACGGTTCTAATGGTGCAAGAACCATGAAGCTGGTGAAGGATGCAGACGGAACGAAGTCGTTGGAATTTGCTTCCAATGGCGGCAGCGGTTCTACGGTGGCTGTCTACCAGTGGGTTGATCAGTCAAGCCAGTATGTCATAGATTTTACAGCCAGGTTTACATCGGCAATGGCATTCGGCGTGTATTTTAATACACCGAACAATTCTAACAACAAACCGGAATGGACGGCTTCTTATGCTTCCGGCGAGCTTACGCTGGGAACGGAACGTATCACGGGTATCAATGCCAATGAATGGTATCGTTTTGTGGTGTCGGCAGACGCAAGTGTTCAGAAGGTATCAGTGACAGTATATGACAGTGCAAAGGTTAAGGTTGGTGAGATAAATGACATAGAGATGACCAACAATGATTCTGTACAGAAATATTTCTGTTTCCAGGGAACCTGGCCCATGTATTTGAAGAGCTTTGAGGCATATAAACCCGTATTATCTGATATGACGGTGGGCGCAGGTACGGATGTAGTCAAGGTTCCTGAGGACGGTGAAGACGCAGTGACAGTGGATCTGTCTGCAATTCTTACCAGTACCGAGGGCGTGAAGATGACTGGCGCCGTAACATGGTCTTTGGCTGAGGATTATGCGAATGTGGAGATAGAGTCCACAGGAGCACAGACAGCGAAACTCAAGATTCAGGCGGGTGCATCCGGTACAGTGACCGTAATTGCCACAAAGGACAGCACACAGGCTGAAAAAGTGATTCAATTGACAACATCTTCCAATGTGGTGGCGTTTACGCAGTCCACGGCTTCCATTACCATTCCTTTTACAGGTGAGGCAGCAGTGGTAAGTCAATTTAAGGCGGAGACACGTAATGGTTCCGGAAGTGTCATAGACGGCGGAGCGATTTCCTATTCTTTGCTTGCAAAGGATGGTGTGACCGAAACCACGGTCAATGGTGTGACATTTGAAAATGGTGTGCTCACTGTGGAAGCGGGGGCTTCTCCGGCAGTGGTATATGTAAAAGCGGTAAATGCGGAAGGACTTTCCGCAAAAGTAAAGGTAAATATTCACGGTTTATCCTTCGCATTTGGTTCTTCGGATGCAGCAGACGGCTTTACACAGGTGACAGATACTCTGTATACCGACAAACTTGGTTATGGTTTCTGGAAGACAGGAGGATTGACCGTAAATGGTGACAATGTAACAGGAACGGAGAATTTCAGATTCAAAGTGAATGTTCCTAATGGAAATTATATTGTAAAGGTGGATACCACGGCAGCATCCATGACTTCCGAGGTTGTGGAGTCCGTACCTGCGGCAACCGGAATTCAGAAGACCGGAAATACCTTCAATGTTGCTGTTTGTGACGGCGTTCTGGATGTGACTTTTCCGGCAGGCGCTTCTGTCAAGACCTTTGAGATTTCTCAGGCGCCGGCAAAGAGCAGCCAGGCAAAGCCTTATGTCTATACCATCGGTGATTCCACCACCAGGAACAATGCCAACGGCGCATTGTCATGGGGGAATTGTGTGGAAGGGGGCAAGGTGACTGTACCCGATGTCTTCGGCGGATTTGCAAATCATGGTATGGCGGGTCGTAATTCCGTTAGTTATTACAATGAAGGCAGGGTGGAAGCCGTTCTTCTGGCGATTTGTCCCGGCGATTATGTGACTGTAAATATGGGTATCAATACCGGTGACAGTGAGCCTGCTTCCTACTATACTTTACTTAGTTCCTATTATGTAGAGGGAATCCTGCAGAGAGGTGGCATTCCTGTGATTGTGACCGCAACACCGGATGGACCTGTGGGTAACAGAGTGTCTATGAATTATGACGCAGCTACCGGTAAGTTTACTAACAGCCGCGGCGATACCGTCAGAAATGATACTCTCAGGCAGATTGCGGCGGAGAAAAACCTGCATCTCATTGAATTAGGGCAATGGGGACAGGATTGGATGAATACGCTTACAATGGATGACGTAGCGGCGTATAACGCGGCAAACAATACCGCATACACAACGGTTCTTGAGATGGTTCAGAGCTGGTATGTAGATCATAATCACTATAAAGAATATCTTGGAATACAGATCGGCAATTATATTCTTGGTGAACTTGCAAATGTGGCAGGAGAGGGACTGTAGGTTTCCGCTCCGCAGCCGAAAGCGCAACAAGAATCATTGAGAATGACAAAGCTCTGGCTGAAAGGCAATGTCATTAGATGAAGAAAAGCCCTGCACCGAAATATGGTGCGGGGCGTTTCTTTTCACACCTACGCCACCGTGAGGCGTTTTGCAGATCAGCCAGAGCAAAATTTCATTGATTTCCGTTTTCATATATGCTATCATTTCTCATAATAGGATGGGAGGTGAATTCCTATTATAAACGGTATATGGCGGCTTGGAAATTAGGAGAGATATTGTGGAGAAGAATGATATAAAGGCGCAAAGGGGGAAATGTTTTAATGTAACTGCCACTTGTGTTCCTTCCAGACATTATATGGTGGATATTTCAGGAAAGGTAGATAGAATTGTATCGGAATTGATCGATCAGAATTACTATTTTACGATTAATCGTGCAAGGCAGTATGGCAAGACCACTACTTTGTCCAGGCTTTCGGCGCGTCTCAGGACGAATTACTATGTGATTCGCATCAGTTTTGAAGGAGCAGAAGATTTGTTTGTGTCAGCTAAGGATATGGTAAATGGATTCCTATATTTGACTGCAAATGAATTGCGGAAAACAGATATTTCATCTGATATCCTGGCAGAGTGGGAGAAGCCGATTGCTTCGCCCTTAGAGTTGGTGCAGCTAAGCCAACGGATCACGCAGTTGTGTACCGGAGCGGACAAAGAGTTGATACTGATGATAGATGAAGTGGATAAATGTGCTGACCAGGAAATGTTTCTGTCATTTTTAGGAATCCTCAGGGACAAATATATCCGAAGGGCAGAGGATGAAGATGCAACCTTTAAGAATGTAATTTTAGCAAGTGTATATGATATTAAAAATTTGAAAAGGAAAATCCGCCCGGAAGGTGAACATCATTATAACAGTCCATGGAATATTGCCATGGATTTTGATATTGATATGAGTTTTGCTCCGGAAGAAATAGCAACAATGCTGTGGGACTATGAAGAAGATCACCATTTTGGGATGGACATTTTGAGCTTTAGCAGGTATTTATATGAATATACATCAGGTTATCCCTACCTGGTCTCAAGAATCTGTCAGATCATAGACCGTAAGGTGATGAAGGAACAAGAATTTTCAGACGGAAAAAAGGCATGGAGTCAGTCAGGCTTTCAAAGGGCTGTTAAAATTTTGCTGTCCACACAGTGTACATTGTTTGATGATATGAATAAGAATCTGGACCTATATCCGGAATTGGATATGATGATACGAAATATATTGCTTCGGGGTATGGAATATCCATATACCATAAGTGACCCCGCAATTCAATCAGGGATACAATTTGGTTATTTTAAAAATCGTGACGGCAGTACGATGATTTCTAATCGTATTTTTGAGATGTATTTGTATGATATGTACGTAATGCGTGAAAAATTTCATAATGACATGACCCAAAAAAGTTCTTTGGAAAAAAATGATTTTATTCAAAACGGTCAATTAGATATGGATTTCGTAATTGAGCGGTTTAAGGCACATTATGATTTCTTATACAGTGAACAGAATTGGGAGTTCGTGGAGGAAAACGCCAGATTACTATTCCTGACATTTCTCAAGCCCATTATTAATGGCGTTGGAAACTATTATATCGAGGCGAGAACGCGAGACCAGACTCGTACAGATATTGTGGTGGATTATCTTGGCAGACAGTATATCATAGAATTAAAAATATATCACGGAAATGCCTATCAGCAGAAAGGAATTCAGCAATTGTGCCAATATCTGGATGCTTATGGACAGGAGAAAGGATGGCTGTTAAGTTTCTGCTTTCATAAAAAGAAAGATGGAAAAGCAAAGACTGCCCTGCACAATGAGAATGGTAAGATAATTTATGAAGCAGTGTTATAAATTGCTGTAGTTTGATAGATACTTCTGGCATTGGATAGCAGGCATGAAGCAAAGAAGTATAAGAAGCCGGAAGATACCGACGAAATCAGGGGCTGTCGGAAAATGCAATTTGTCCGCAATATATTGTTGTTCGCATAAATGGTTCAAACAATCTATTGGGCACATCGCATCATGTTCCGACAGTCCCTTTGGTCGGCGTGCCTGGCTCCGATAGAAAGAGAACTGTCAGCGGAACAGCAGCGGAGAACCGCCGTCAGAACCGTCATTGAGATCCTGCAGACTTTCTTTCAGTTTCTCGTTAGTGGCGCAGGAGGCTTCACTGGCAATATCCATGTAGAGGATAAACATGTCTTCCAGGCTCATGCCTTTTTCCGCGGCAATTTCTTCCATCACAGGTTTCAGTTTTTCTAATTGTACGGAGACCTGTACTTTCTGTGGGTCAATTTCACCTAATACATTTTCTGCATATTGATTGATGCGTTCCAATATTTTCCTGTGTTCGTCTGTCATGATGATTACCTCACTTCATATTTTTCGTTATTGTGCGCGAAATCGCTGTTTTTGCGAATCCCTTTTTCTCAATGCGATGCTTTGTGCCGATAGCCTTCACAGAAGGCCGTAAGTTACTGTTCACTCCTGACCAGTAACACTTTTTTCTTATAGTTTAGCACTATATGCTTGTTATGTATAGATATTTTTGTTAAAATAGAAGTATATTGTTACAGTTATGCAAGGATTGCGCTGTAATGTACAATGGATAAGAAACGGAGAGGAAACTATGGCAGATATCAGACCTTTTTCGGCATACCGACCGGCGCCGGGGCTGGAGAGCAGAATTGCTGCATTGCCCTATGATGTATACAACAGAGAGGAGGCTGTGAGGATTGTGGCGGAGAATCCGGATTCTTTTCTGGCGATTGACCGGGCAGAAACGGGGTTCGGGCCGGAAGTGGATACTTATGCGCCCCAAGTGTATGAGCGGGCCGCCAAATTGCTTCAGGATTGGATTGCGCAGGGGAAATTCGTGAAAGAGGATCATTCCTGTTATTATTTATATGAATTGACCATGGATGGCAGGAGTCAGACAGGGATTGTGGCATGTGCGTCCATAGATGATTATTGTAATCAGGTGATTAAGAAGCATGAAAATACAAGGGCGGACAAGGAGCAGGACAGAATCCGTCATGTGGATGTGTGCAATATGCAGACGGGCCCTATTTTTCTGGCGTATCGTGCCAATGCGGTGCTGAGTGTGATCATTTCGGAAGTAAAGCAGTTGGAACCGGTTTATGATTTTGTCTCGGAGGACGGTATTGGACATAGGGTGTGGGTGGTTGATGACGAAAGCAAGATATATGGCATACAGGAAGCATTTGAGAAGCTGGGAGCTGTCTATATTGCGGACGGACATCATCGCTGTGCTTCTGCAGTCAAAGTAGGACAGAGCCGCAGGGAAGCAAATCCGAATTTCTCCGGAGAGGAAGAATTTAATTATTTTCTGTCGGTTCTTTTCCCGGATGAAGAACTGCATATTATGGATTATAATCGCGTGGTTAGGGATCTGAACGGATACACTGCGGAAGAATTTCTGAGCAGGGTTTCGGAGGATTTCCTGGTGGAAAATATCCAACAGGAAAACCTGCAGAAGAAAAACTTGCAGGACAAAAATGCGCAGGCGGAAAGTTTGCAAACGGAGGATTCTTTGATGGAAAAGGCGGACGCAGCGCCGTATCATCCTGAGAAAAAGGGGACTTTTGGAATGTATCTGGAGGGAAAATGGTACAGGCTGACGGCGAAGGCGCATATTAGAAACGAGGATGCTGTAGAAGGTCTGGATGTATCTCTGCTGCAGAATCATTTGTTAGGACCGATTCTTGGCATACAAGATCCCAAGACGGATAAGAGAATTGATTTTGTAGGTGGTATCAGAGGATTGGAAGAATTGGAGCGGAGAGTGCACACGGATATGAAGGTGGCCTTTTCCATGTATCCCACTTCGATAGGTGAGCTTTTTGCAGTGGCGGATGCAGGGAGGCTGATGCCGCCGAAATCCACATGGTTTGAACCAAAGCTCAGGAGCGGGTTGTTCTTGCATAGTCTGAGTTAGCGGGCGGATGAATGGAAGTTATGTGTAATGATATTGGTATTTTTCAGGACTTGCACCAGTTCATGAATTGTTTGTGCCTCTGCAGGAGGCACTTGCCGCAGGCGGCATGACGGGAAGTGTAGATAAGTAAGGAAAAGAAAGGATATGGGTGGTATGACAAAAAAAGTATATGACATGATGAATTGGCCTCAAATTGAGGAGATTATTTATTCTGAAAGCGACAATCCCCATGCGCTTTTGGGACCTCATAAGGCGGGAAATCAGACTCTTGTGCAGGCATATTTCCCCGAAGCAGTGGAAGTAACCATTACATTTGACAAAACGGGGGAGACAGTTGGAATGGAGTTGGCAGATGAGGATGGTTATTTTGCGGCATTGATACCGGAAAAAGAGCTGCCCATTTATCACTATACAGTAAAGTATGAGGACGGATCTGAGGATGTGCATGGAGAGGCATACCGCTATGAGCCTTTGATTACTCGTCAGGATACGGATAAATTTCAACATGGCATTCATTATACTATTTATGAGAAATTGGGTGCACATCCAATGACGCTGGAAGGCGTGAAAGGTACTTATTTTGCTATATGGGCGCCTGCTGCCATGCGTGTCAGTGTGGTGGGGGACTTTAATCATTGGGATGGCAGAATCCATCAGATGAGGAGACTATGGGATTCCGGAATTTTTGAGTTGTTTGTGCCGGAGGCAAAGGAGAAGGATAATTACAAATTTGAGTTGAAGTTAAAGGGGGGAGTGACTTATCTGAAGGCGGATCCCTATGGAAATGCTGCGCAGCTTCGCCCGGACACAGCTTCGGTGGTTGCGGATCTGGAAGGTTTTGCCTGGGAGGATGGGGCATTTCTTAAGGACAGGGCAAAGTTTCAGACAGGCAATGTGCCGGTGAGTGTATATGAACTGTATCTCGGCTCTGTCACAAAGGGGCCGCATGGTGAACCGTATGCAAATTATCGTGATATTGCGGACAAGCTGATTCCTTACATTAAGGAAATGGGATATACGCATGTGGAGTTGATGCCTGTGATGGAGCATCCTTTTGACGGTTCCTGGGGGTATCAGGTGATTGGATACTATGCGCCTACGGCCAGGTATGGCAGTCCTAAAGATTTTATGTATTTTGTGAATGAGCTTCATAAGGCAGGAATCGGTGTGATTCTGGATTGGGTTCCGGCACATTTTCCCAGAGATGTGTATGGTTTATCCAATTTTGACGGCACATGTCTGTATGAGCATGCGGACCCCAGGCAGGGAAGTCATCCTCATTGGGGCACTTTGATCTATAATTATGGCAGGCCGGAAGTGTCTAACTACCTGATTGCAAATGCTTTGTTCTGGGTGGAGAAGTATCATGCCGACGGTATCAGAATGGACGCTGTGGCGAGTATGCTTTATCTGGATTACGGGAAAAAAGATGGTGAATGGGTGGCTAATATGTATGGCGGCAAGGAGAATCTGGAAGCCATTGAATTGATTAAGCATTTGAATTCTATTATGAAAAAGCGCAATCCCGGTGTATTGTCCATTGCCGAGGAAAGCACAGCATTTCCCATGATTACGGGAGATTTGGATGCAGGCGGACTGGGATTTGATTTAAAATGGAATATGGGCTTTATGAATGACTATCTGGATTATATTAAGTATGATCCTTATTTCAGGAGCCATCACCATGGAGAGCTGATCTTCAGTATGATCTACGCATACAGCGAAAAGTTTATGCTGGTGTTTTCTCATGATGAGGTGGTGCATGGGAAGGCAACTTTGCTTGGGAAGATGCCAGGGGAGCGTGCGCAGAAGTTTGCCAATTTGAGATTAACGTATGCGTATATGATGACACATCCGGGCAAAAAGCTTCTGTTTATGGGGCAGGATTTGGGAGAATTTGATGAGTGGAATGAGAACCGCTGTGTGGAGTGGGAGCTTGCGGAAGTGCCGGAACACAGAGGAATTGCCGCGCTGATGAAGGATTTGAATCATTTGTATCGTACACGTCCGGAGCTTTATGTATTGGATGAGGCACCGGAGGGATTTGAATGGCTGAACCATATCTCTGCAAATGATTGTTATCTGACTTTTATGCGGAAGGGGGTTCAAGAAGATGAACTTCTGGTGATTGTGGCGAATTTCTCAGGTGTGGAGAGGGAGATTACCACAGGTGTGCCTTTCCATGGAAAGTATAAGGAGATTTTTAATTCTGATGATGTGCGGTATGGCGGCACCGGTGTTGTGAATTCCCGTGTGAAGAGAAGCAAGGAGATAGAATGGGATGGAAGAACCCAGAGTGTGACTGTGAATATGGCAGCTTTGTCTCTGAGTATTCTGCAATATGTTCCTTTCACAATGGAAGAGAAGCGTTCCATGGAGGAGAAGAGTTCCAAGGAAGAGCTTGCAAAAGAGAAGGCTCAGACCAAGGATGCAGTGAAGGGAAAAGAGACTGTCAAAGGAAGAGGAACAGGCAGGAAACAAAAGTCTGGGGATAAGGAAGCTGAGAAGACACCAATGATTGAAGAGCAGGCAAAGGAAGCAGCAAAGGCTCCAAAGTCTAAGGCCCAGACGAAGGAATCAGATAAGACATCGAAGCCTGCGGCTCAGACGAAGGAATCAGATAAGACATCGAAGCCTGCGGCCCAGACGAAGGAATCAGATAAGACATCGAAGCCTGCGGCTCAGACGAAGGAATCAGATGATACATTAAAGTCGGAGGCCCAGACAAGGAAAGTCTCACAAGGTAAGAAAACAGAAAAAGTTCAGAAGTCGAAAACACAGACAGCAGCGGAAAAGAAGGCGGAAGGGATTGTAAGAAGCGTATCGAAAAAAATTACAGCAGGAGAAAAAACGGAAGCAGGAAGTGCCGAAGAAGCGAACGCTGCTGAAGAGACAACAACTACTGTAAAAGATGCAGATAAAACAACAGAAACAAAAGGTGCAAAAAAGACGAAAAAGAAAAGCGGCTCTGAAGAAAAAAAGCAGTAAATGTTGCAACGAACGGGGCGTAAGCAGGGTAAGTTAAATTTATGGTGAGCAGGAGGCAGCAAAGTGGTGGAATGTATGACAAGCATTGTGGGGAATATAGTTTACAGTATGACGATGATGGACCAGTATGATGCTATTAAGACATTTTGGAGTAGTTTGCCTGAAAAAATATTGAATTTGGGTGTGCGGATTCTGCTCGCTGTGGTCTGTTTCCTGATTGGAACTCAGCTCATCAAATTGGTGCGTAAGATTACCCAGAAATCTATGAGTCGGGCGAATGTGGAACTGGGAGCCATTCAATTTGTAGATTCTTTTGTGAAAGCGGCTCTGTATGTGCTATTAGTGCTGATGCTGGCATCCTCCTTCGGGGTGGATGCCGCAAGCATTGTGGCAGTATTGGGTTCTGCAGGCGTGGCAATCGGTCTGGCAGTGCAGGGAAGTTTGTCTAATCTGGCAGGCGGTGTGCTGATACTGATGTTGAAACCTTTTAAGGTAGGTGACTATATTAAGGAAGGTACCGATGGAAAGGAAGGCACTGTCCAGGAAATTCAGATCTTTTATACAAAGCTGTCAACACCGGATAATCAGATGATTATTTTGCCAAATGGAAATCTGGCAAATAGTAGTCTGGTGAATGTGACGGCACAGGAATTTCGACGAATGGATATTAAAGTAGGAATTTCCTATAAAGCTGATTTGAAAAAGGCGAAAGAGGTGTTGCTGCAGGTTCTGCAGGAGGATGACGCGGTTCAAAAGGACAAAGATATGCTGGTGTTTGTGGATGAACTTGGCAGTTCCAGTGTGATTCTCGGCGTGCGGTGCTGGTTGTCGCAGGAGGATTTCTGGCCGGGAAAGTGGCGCATTACGGAGAATTGTAAGTTAAAGCTGGATGAGAACAAAATAGAAATTCCTTATAATCAGTTGGATGTGCATTTGGACGGGAAAATAGAGGAGTATTGATATAAATGCTATGGAAATGAGATGAAAAATATTGTACAAGAAGGGTTTGGAACCATGAAAGGAGATCGTCAGGCAGCAAAATCAGTAAACAAAAGCCGTCGAACCGGAAGCGGCATGAAAGATTCGGAGAATAGAAAATCACAAATCTATGAAACAATTTGCCTGTATGGTGCCTCTTTTGGGCTTCCTGTCGTTATTGCGTTGCTTGTACTGAAACATCAGGGTTTTTATCCCTTTGGCGGAAAAACTTTGTTTATCATGGATATGAAAGATCAATATCTGGAATTTTTTGTTTCTCTGCGCAATGTAATCTCAGGGGACGATTCCTTATTT
Organism: uncultured bacterium; assembly: GCA_947175015.1. Classification (GTDB taxonomy): domain Bacteria; phylum Bacillota; class Clostridia; order Lachnospirales; family Lachnospiraceae; genus Acetatifactor. The sequence goes on along the minus strand of CAMWLE010000047.1, from coordinate 2,414 downwards.
TTGTCCTGGTCCCGATCTATGGGAGGAAATTATCTTGGACTGTTTGCCTACTATATAGCCAGTCCACTGTCATTTCTTACAATCTTCTTCCCGGTTAAAAAAATGACATCTGCTATCCTGCTGCTCACTTTACTAAAAATTGGTTTGGCAGGAAGCAGTTTTGCCTATTTTGCCGATTACCTTTGGAAGCGCACCGGATTTTGGGCGACAGCCCGGTTAGCGGTTATACAGCAGACTGGTGAGAAGGCCGGAAAATATAAAAGCATTTATGGAAATCAATGCAGGTTGTTGGCAGTAATACCTTTGGCAGTGAGTTATGCGCTGCTTTCTTATAATATGGTGTATTCCATGTGTCTCATGTGGTTGGATGGGGTCATTTTTCTGCCGATGATTCTGGTGGGAATTGAAAAGATATTGGATGGCGCCAGAGGATTTCATTATATGATGTCCTTGGCGCTGCTGTTATACTGCAATTATTATACAGGCTACATGGTGGGCGTTTTTACTGTGATTTATACGATTTATCGTATTTCCTGTCATGTGGGGAGACAGAATCTATGGGAATGGGGAAGGAAGATTTGGCGTATTATAGCTGCAACCTTGCTGGCACTTGGGCTTGCGGCGCCGCTTCTTCTTCCGGTAATCATGGATTTAACGCAGGGAAAGCTGACAATGGCTTCTTATATCCCTGATAAGACAACGAATTTCATTTTTGCGGAATTGTTTGGCAAGCTGCAAAACGGGGTATATGACAGTATCACCAATTCCGGTCTGCCAACAATTTATTGCGGATATTTTGCTCTTCTTTTGGCGGGGATTTTTATGGTTCTGCGGCGTATTTCCTTAAGAGAAAAGCTGGGGGCTTTATTGGTTCTTGCACTTTTGGCCGGCAGCTTTTATTTTACGAAATGGGATATGGTATGGCATGGATTTCAGTATCCTACATGGTTCCCTTACCGTTATGCGTTTGTGTGCAGTTTTTTCCTGTTGTACATGGCATTGCGTGGTATATGTGTTATAGGCAGTTTTGAAAGGGTGAGGAAATGTAATCCTAAATGGCTTTTTGCAGGGACGGTGTTGTTGCTGGCGGTGGTGTCGGTTGATATGGGCATGAATGGCGATGCCATGTTTACAGGATTGGAAAGACAGTTTCGGTATTGTCCGGTGGCAGATTATGAGGCGTTTCTGGATAAAACACAGCCTTTGGTAGAATTGGTAATGGAGCAGGATCATGGATTTTATCGTATGAATCAGGGATATGAATTCTCCAAAAATGATGCTATGTTGTTGGGATACCATGGGATGACCCATTATTCCTCCACGTTTCATGGGGCAGTGAACGGATTGCTGCCGAAATTGGGAATGGCGCAGGCGCATATCTGGAATTCGGGTTATGGCTCCAATCCTTTGTTGGATAGTTTGTTTGGAGTGAAATATATTTTAGATGATGGCATTGTTCCGGCGGAATATTTATTGGTGAACAGCGACAGGAGCAGGGAAGGGAGCGAAAATAGAGGCGGAAGCGGAAGTGAAGGCGGGGAAGGAAGCGAAAGCGGAGATGGAACCGGCGGCGCTGCGATTTACGCGAATATCAATGTGCTGCCAATAGCATATGGTGCTTCCTGTGTGAATCTAAATCCGGATCTGAGTGCGCCAGACCCTTTTGCAAACCAGAATATATTATTGAATGCCATTGCCGGAACAGATTGTGCGTATTTTACAGAATATGAATATGTGACAGAACGCTCAAACTCTGAATGGAGCTATACTTTTACGGCGGATTCCGGCAATCCGGTGTATTTGTATATGAAACCACTGAAAAATGCTCGTGCAAATGTATATGTGAATGAAGTGTGGGTGGGCAATTATTTTACTACGGAAACAAACTGCAGTTTATATTTGGGTAATTTTCAACCCGGACAGCAGGTGGTGGTGAGAGTGGAACCATCGGGTGAAGCTGCGGTGAGCTCCGCTATGATTGCACAACTCCATATGGATTTGCTCGTACAGACGATGGAAGGATTGAAGGCAAATGGGATGGATATTGACAGACATGAGAACGGCAAGCTGTCAGGGAAGATTGTAGTTGGGGAAGAGCAAAGGATTATCACTTCCATCCCTTACGATGCCGGATGGTCGGTAAGAATAGATGGCAGGAAAGTGGAGGCTGCTAAGTTTGCGGATACATTTCTGGCCATAGAGGCGGAAAGCGGTGAACATACCATATCATTTTCCTATGTATCTCCTGGAGTGGGGATGGGGGTAATACTGTTTGTCGGAGCTGTTTGTGCCGCCGTTGGCAGCATGACGGGAATTGTGTCCCAAGAACTTGGAAGCAGGTTTCAGAAAATCAAAATGGTAAATGAAAACCCTAATCCCCCAGCTATGCTGGGGAGAATAGGGTAAGCAGGAGC
>CAMWLE010000046.1 GCA_947175015.1 uncultured bacterium | reverse complement strand
ATGATGAATCCACAGATGGGAATGATGAACCCCCAAATGGGAATGATGAATCCTCAGATGGGAATGATGAATCCACAAATGGGAATGATGAATTCTCAAATGATGCAGGGGAATATGGGTATGACTACAGGAACCATGATGCAGAATGTGAACGCTCAGCCGGCACAATTCCAGAGCTTTATGGGCGATGGGGGAGGTATTGCAGGGCAGGAAAATATCGGTATTATTAAAGATGTCCCTCTGGAAGTCACTGTGGAACTTGGCCGTACTTCCAAGTCGATTTCCGAGATTCTTAACTTTGCACCCGGCACGATTATTGAGCTTGACAGAATAGCCGGTGAACCAATAGATGTCCTGGTAAACGGCAAATTTGTTGCCAAGGGAGAAGTAGTAGTAATCGAAGAGAGCTTTAGTGTAAGAGTAACAGACATTATCAAGTAGGAGGAAGTTACAATGGCAAAGAATATTTTGGTATGTGATGATGCGGCGTTCATGAGAATGATGATTAAGGACATTCTGACTAAAAATGGTTATAATGTCGCAGGTGAGGCTGAGAACGGCTTGAAGGCAGTGGAAAAGTACAAAGAGGTTACACCGGATCTTGTGCTGATGGATATTACCATGCCTGAGATGGATGGAATTCAGGCATTGAAGGAAATCAAGAAGGTTGACGCTGCTGCTAAGATTATTATGTGTTCTGCAATGGGACAGCAGGCGATGGTAATTGAATCTATTCAGGCAGGGGCAAAGGATTTTATTGTTAAGCCATTCCAGGCGGAGCGTGTCCTTGAAGCCGTGAAAAAGGTTGTAGGTTAAATGCTGTTGCTGGCTGCAGGCGCAGGCGGTTATGCTCAATTTATCACTGTGCTGCTGATATTTGTGGTTGTGTTGGGAATCACGGCTTTTACGACAAAGTGGATTGCAAATTATCAGAAACAGCAGAGTGCGAATGAGAATGTGCAGGTAATAGAAACCACTCGTATTGCGAATAATAAATATATCCAGATTATAAGGGTAGGCGGTAAATATATGGTGATTGCTGTCTGTAAGGATACAGTCACCATGCTGGGCGAGATTCCTGAAGAGCAGTTGAAGGAGGAGAGACCTGTGCAGAATTTTAGCTTTAAAGAGTTTCTTGATAAGGCTTCCGGCTTGAAGAAAGCAGAAGTGAATCAGGAAAAACCAAAGGAAAATCAATCACATGATGAAAAATAAGCTCAAGTTCAAGCGAATAATAACCGCAATATGCCTGCTGGTCACGGTGGGCATATTGTGTATTCAAACTTCAATCACAGCTTCAGCTTCTGACGAAGGGGTAGGGATTGGTAATTCAGTGGTGATTTCACTGGATGGAGAAGGAAATGGTGAATTGACGGGTTCTTTGCAGGTTTTTCTGACGTTGACCTTATTGTCTATTGCACCGATCATCATTATTATGATGACTTCTTTTACACGTATTATCATTGTTCTGCACTTTACGCGTGCAGCGTTGAATACGCAGACCGCCCCTCCTAACCAGATTCTTATCGGATTGGCTCTGATATTGACATTTTTTATTATGGGGCCGACGATCACAGAGATCAATGAACAGGCAGTTCAGCCCTTTCAGGCAGGGGAGATTGATCAGACGGAAGCTCTTGCAAGGGGGATTGTTCCTCTGAGAGAGTTTATGTATCCACAGACACAGGTAAAAGATGTACAGCTTTTTATGGATATTGCGGGTCAGACATGGGACGGACAGAATCTTGAGGATATTCCCATATCGGTATTATTGCCCAGCTTTATGCTGAGTGAGTTGAGGATAGCATTCTGGATAGGTTTTATGATCTATATTCCGTTTATTGTGATTGATATGGTGGTGGCTTCCACTTTGATGAGTATGGGTATGATGATGCTGCCGCCCACCACAATATCAATGCCTTTTAAGATTTTGTTGTTTGTGTTGGCAGATGGATGGAGTCTTGTAATAGGAAATTTGGTGGCAACATTTTACACATGAGAAGCGGAAGAAATTATGGTACAATGATTTGTGGTACCATGGTACAATATCAGTTTCTTTACGAATTTTGATTTGGATGCCTGTGGCGGGCAGATGGGAGTTGGCATAAATGACAGTTGAAGCGGTAACAGATATTACAAGGCAGGCATTGTTCCTGATCATTAAGGTATCGGCGCCTATGCTGCTTGTATCTTTGTGTGTGGGATTGGCAGTGAGTATTTTTCAGACAGTTACCTCCATTCAGGAGCAGACATTGACTTTTGTGCCTAAAATTGTGTGCATATTTTTGGCGTTGGTGTTGTTTGGTAATTGGATGATGAATTCCATGGTAGAGTATATGACCATGTTGTGGGGAAGTTTTAGTCAGTACGTGCATAGATAGCGGGGCAGTCTGATATGATAGAGTATGCCTTTTCCATATATGATTTGGAATATTTCCTTTTAATTTTAATGCGGATATCCTGTTTTGTATTTGTTGCGCCTTTTTTTAGTATGCAGAATACTCCGGCAATGGTTCGGATTGCTATCAGTTTTTTTACTTCCATGCTCTTATATCAAGTGTTGACACCGGCGGAGCAGATTGTATATTCGACTAATTTTGAATATTTATTAATAGTATTGAAAGAGGCTGTCACGGGGTTGGTGGTGGGACTTGCGGCGAATATCTGTATGACTATTGTGAATTTTGCCGGTTCTATTGCGGATATGGAAGTGGGATTATCCATGGTGACGCTGTTGGACCCCAATACGCGGCAGACTACCAGTATTACAGGTGTTCTGTATCAGTATGTTATAATGTTGTTGATGATTGCTACAGGAATGTATCGTTATTTATTCGCGGCATTGGCGGATACTTTCTATCTGATTCCTGTCAATGGCGCCATTTTCCGTGAAGAGGCATTGCTGGCTTCCATGGTGGAATTCCTGGGTGATTATGTTATTATTGGCTTCCGGATTATTCTGCCGATTTTTTGTGCGATATTACTATTGAATGCCATTTTGGGCATATTGGCTAAGGTTTCTCCGCAGGTAAATATGTTTGCTGTAGGTATTCAGCTAAAGGTTTTAGTTGGCTTATCAGTTATTTTCTTTACCGTTGGAATGCTGCCGGGGGCTGCTGATTTCATTTTCCAGGAAATGAAGAGGATGATCATTTCTTTTGTGGGTACAATGCAATGATTCGATATAATCTGCAGTTTTTTGCGAAGGAAGGCATGGGAGGCGAGAGGACAGAACCCGCTACCCAGAAAAAGTTAGATGATGCCCGTAAGGAAGGACAGGTAGCCAAGAGTAAAGAAATTGCGAATGGCATGGGATTGCTGGCGCTTTTTCTTGTCCTGAAGCTGTGGGTGGGGCGTATGGGAATACAGTTGCTGCAAGTGTTCAGCGGGGTCTATAATCGGATTCCGGCGATTACTACTTTTTGGAGCGGCACCATGCCTCAGAGAGATGCTTCTATTGTGTATCGTTATCTTCTGATGGAAGTATTTATAGTGATAGCACCCATTTTGCTCATTGGTGTTGTTGTTGCTTTTTTCTGCAATATTATACAGGTAAAGTGGAAACCTACCACAAAACCTTTGCGGCCTAAATTCAGCAAGCTGAATCCTTTAAAGGGGTTCAAGAAATTATTGTCGCCGCAATCATTGGTGGAGTTATTAAAATCTATTGTTAAGATTGTACTGATTGTATATATTTGTTATACTTATCTGAAGGATAAGTGGCCGTTGCTGTTTCATCTCTATGATTATGCGTTAATGAAGGCATTGCAGCTAACGGCGCAGGTGGTTACAGATCTTGGTATCAGAATTTCAGCCTTCTACATGTTGATTGCATTTGCTGATTTTGCTTATCAGAAGATTAAATTCAAGAATGATATGAAGATGAGCAAGCAGGAAGTGAAGGAAGAGTTCAAGCAACAGGAAGGAGATCCGGCAGTTAAGGGTAAGATCAGACAGAAAATGATGGAAGTGTCCAGGAGGCGTATGATGCAGGCATTGCCTCAGGCAGATGTGGTCATCACGAACCCTACTCATTATGCTGTGGCGATCAAGTATGAGCCGGAAGTGGCGGATGCCCCTATTGTAATTGCAAAAGGCGAGGATTATTTGGCGAGTCGAATCAAGGAGATTGCCAAGGAAAATAAGATTGAAATCGTTGAAAATAAGCCTTTGGCACGAATGCTCTATGCCAATGTGGAAGTGGGTCAGGCGGTACCGCCGGAGTTATATCAGGCAGTGGCGGAAGTTCTGGCGTTTGTATATCATTTGCAGGGAAAAGTGTGAACGTAAGTTTCATAGGGTTGGTTTGTATCGCTTTGGGCGGTATGACGAGATAAATATAAAAAGGGTGTGTAATTTATGATTGGTATTCGGAAGGAGGAGCGCAACATATGAATGCGAGATTGGCAAAAACGGATGCCATTGTGGCTATCTATGTATTAGTGGCGTTTATTATGTTAATTGTGCCTCTTCCTGCAACAGTTCTGGACGTATTCATGGCGTTCAATATTGCAGTGGCATTCACCATATTGTTTGCGTGTATGTTCATAAAGGAAGTGCTGGACTTATCCTATTATCCAACGATTCTCCTGTTTACGACTATTTTCAGAATTGCCATGAATGTCTCTTCTACCAGGTTGATTCTGACGACAGGAACATCGGGTAATGTGGTGCAGGTATTTGGTCAGTTCGTCGGCGGCGGTGATATGATCGTAGGTACGATTGTATTCCTCATTCTGATTATGATTCAGTTTGTGGTAATCAATAAAGGTTCCGAGCGAGTGGCTGAAGTTACTGCCAGATTTACTTTGGATGCTATGCCCGGTAAACAGATGGCCATTGATGCCGATCTGAATACCGGTGCAATTGATGATAAAGAAGCAAAGTTAAGGCGTGATAAGATTCAAATGGAATCCAGTTTCTTCGGTTCCATGGATGGTGCTGTGAAGTATGTAAAGGGAGATGCGGTTGCGGGTCTGTTACTGACGGCAATCAACCTGGTGGGTGGTATTGCCATGGGCATGCTTCGCAATAACATGGAAGTGATGGCTGCTTTGAATAATTACGGTATCCTGACCATTGGCGATGGTTTGGTGAGCCAGATTCCTTCCCTTCTTATCTCTCTGTCAACCGGTGTCCTTGTCACAAAGGGCTCAAAAGAGGCGGAGTTCGGCCCTGCAATCATGAAACAGCTCTTTGGTATACCCAAGGTAATGTATATGGTGGGCGGAACGCTGTCTTTTTTGGGTCTTGTTACGGATTTGAATACCATATTGTTCCTTGGCCTGGGGTTTGCGTTCATTGTGGGCGGCAGAATGATGGCAAGCAACCTGGAAACAGCGGCGATAGAGAGCGAGTTAGACAGTGAAGAGGCGGCTGCAGATGAAATCCGTGCGCCTGAAAATGTCAACAGCCTCCTGCAGGTGGACCCTATCGAATTGGAATTTGGTTATGGTATTATTCCGTTGGCTGATGTGAACCAGGGCGGCGACTTGCTGGATCGTGTGGTAATGATCCGGCGGCAGATTGCTTTGGAACTTGGTACAGTGGTTCCTATTATTCGTTTGCGGGATAATATTCAGTTGAATCCCAATCAGTATATTATCAAGATCAAAGGCATTCAGGTCAGCGAGGGAGAAATCCTGTTTGATCATTACATGGCGATGAATCCGGGATATGTGGAGGAAGAGATTGCGGGTATTCCTACATTCGAGCCATCCTTCCATTTGCCGGCCATCTGGATCACGGAGGGGCAGAGGGAACGTGCGGAGAGCTTCGGCTATACAGTGGTAGATCCGCCTTCCATTATTGCGACTCATTTGACGGAAGTGATTAGAACATATATTGCTGAGCTGCTGACCAGACAGGATGTTCAAAGCCTGGTCAACAATATGAAGGAAACCAATCCTTCTCTTGTGGAAGAACTGGTGCCCAAATTGCTGGGCTTGGGCGAGATTCAGAAGGTATTGCAGAATCTTCTGAAGGAGGGTATTTCTATCAGAGATCTTCTGACAATTATGGAGACTTTGGCGGATTATGCACCTTCCACCAGGGATACGGATATTTTGACGGAGTATGTGCGTCAGAGTCTTAAGCGGGCAATTTCTACGAAATATTTCCCTTCACATGAGACGACGAATGTTGTCACCTTGGATCCCAAGGTGGAGCAGGAAATCATGGGCAGTGTGAAGCAGACGGAAAATGGTGCATTTTTAAATTTGGACCCCAACAGATCCAGAGCAATTATAGATTCTGTTGGAAAGGAGGTTCAAAAACTGGAGAATCTCGGGAAAAGTCCCATTATTATAACTTCTCCTATTGTACGTATGTATTTTAAGCGTCTGACAGAAGATTATTATAAAGAGCTTGTGGTTGTTTCTTACAATGAAGTGGAAGCGAATGTAGAGTTACAATCAGTTGGGATGGTGACAGCATAAAATGATTATTAAGAAGTTTACTGGAAAAACGGAAGAGGAAGCGGTGGAGGCTGCAAAAAAAGAGCTGGGCAGCGGCGTTGTCATCATGAATGTGAAATCTGCAAAGCGGAAAGGGCTTGCAGGGTTCTTCGGCGCAAAGCAGATAGAAGTTACTGCAGCGCTGGAGGAGGAAAATGAGGTACAACGGGGGGCGCAGAACAGTACCACGCGGGGAGTGCAGAGCAGCACCACACGGGCAGCGCAGAACAGCACTACACGGACAGCAGTAGGGTCAGGAAAGACTGATAATACTATTACGGCCCAGACCGCAGTGGATGTTATGAATGAAAGTTCACAAAATATAGAGAAAAAGCTGGACAATCTTCAGCAGTTGTTGCTGAACCGTTTTCAGCAGAGTGAAGCAGAGATAAGGGAAGCTTTGACTGCGGAAGTGCAGGAAACGGAAACAAAAGCTGTTGTGGAGGAAATACCTGAGGAAAAAGAAGAGACTTCCGAACAGGAACGATTTATCAAGCTCTTGTATAATACTATGCTGGAAAGTGAAGTAGATGAGAAGTATGCGAATCAGATCGTAGATGATTTTGACAGGGCGAATAAACCGGATTTGCCCATAGACTATATTCTCTCTGATGTATATCAGAAGATGATACTGAAATTTGGTAAGGCAGAAGGTATTACGCCCGCAGAGAATACGCCCAGAATAGTGCTTTTTATGGGACCTACCGGAGTGGGCAAGACTACTACTATTGCCAAGATTGCCAGCAATTTTATTGTAGGAGAGAAAAAGAAAGTAGCCCTTTTGACAGCGGATACTTTTCGGATTGCAGCAGTGGAACAGCTTCGCACATATGCTAATATTCTGGAAGCGCCATTTCGTGTTATATACACCATAGAGGAAGTTCGGGAGGCAATTCGGGAGTTTCAGGGATATGATTATATTTTTATGGATACGGCAGGGCATTCCCATCAAAATGAGGAACAGCTTGGGAATATGAAAAAGTTGTATGAAACTGTGCAGGAAGCAGGTGAGTGCCAGACATTTCTGGTGCTTTCTGCAACGACCAAGTACAAGGATTTGATGAGAATTGTTTCCAGCTATAAGGAAATTGCAGATTATCAGTTGATTTTTACGAAATTGGATGAGACGGCTACGTGGGGCAATTTGCTGAATATGAAATTGTTTACTGAGACACCTATCGCGTTTGTAACTTATGGGCAAAATGTGCCCAATGATATTGAACAGTTTAATCCGCAAAAGGTGGTAAAACAGATATTGAGTACGAAAGCGCTTTAATCAATATATGATAGGATAATACAAACAGGGGTTATTGTTAATAGCAGGAGGACTAAAAACGAAGGAGGTATAGCGTGGATCAGGCAGAACAGTTACGGATCTTGAAGGCAGGTCAACAGCAGCCAAAGCCGCTGGCGCGGGTGATCACGGTTACCAGTGGAAAGGGAGGCGTAGGTAAGTCCAACACTTCCATTAATTTGGCAATCCAGTTCAGAAAAATGGGGAAACGCGTCATTATTTTGGATGCGGATTTTGGCCTGGCAAATATAGAGATCATGTTCGGCGCAGTGCCCAAGCATAATTTATATGATTTGATTTATCAGGGGAAAAGTATTACAGATATTATAACATGGGGACCAATGAAGGTGGGATTTATTTCAGGCGGAAGCGGTATTGCAGGAATGGCTAATTTAAGTCGTGACTACCTGAATTGCATCATAGAGAATCTTGCCCAATTGGATACGATTGCCGATATTATTATTGTGGATACGGGAGCGGGTATTGCTGATGCGGTGCTGGAGTTCCTGGTGGCAAGCGGTGAAATTCTTATGATGACAACGCCTGAGCCAACGTCCATCACGGATTCCTATTCCCTGTTAAAAGCCTTGTATCGGCATCCCAGATTTGACCCGGAGGCTACAAAGGTAAAACTCATTGCCAACAGAGTGGAAAAGGCAGCGGAGGGACAGATACTTTTCAGTAAACTAAATGCGGTTGTGGAGCGCTATCTGAAGATTCCCATGACCTATTTGGGATATGTACCGGAGGATTCACTGTTATCCAGATCGGTGATGCAGCAGGTTCCTGTTTCCCTGCAATATCCTGGTTCAAGGGCAGCGGCGGCTTATGAGCGAATAGCCGGAAGACTTTTGAACAAGGTGGAGACACAGCGCCAGCCCAAGAGGGGAATGGCGGCATTTTTCTCACATATTGTAACAGGTAAAAGATAAATGAGAGAGGATAGGTGAATGTTATGCTTTCAAAATTTATTACGGAGGGAAATAAAGTAGAACTGCGTTCTATCGGGCGGATGAGCGGGACACGTTCAGATGAGCAGGTTAAGGTATACAATAGCATGATACATAATATCTTGTCAGAGGATACCATGGAAATTACCATGCCTATGGAGAAGACGAAGTTAATTCTGCTTCCTGTGGACAGTGAGTTTGATCTGGTACTCTATGGAACAGGCAGTTTGTATCAGTGTTGTGCAAGAATTATTGATCGTTATAAGAGTAATAATGTATATCTGCTGGTGGTGGAATTGACCAGTAATTTGCGTAAATATCAGAGAAGAGAATATTATCGTTTCAGTTGTGCGCTGGAGATGTGTGCGCGCACTTTGGAAGAAGAGGAAGTGCAGGCACTCGAGCAGAGAGCGCCATATGAACTGACTCCCGGACTTCCGTTGAAGCAGAGTGTCATTGTTGATATCAGCGGCGGTGGCTTGCGGTTTATGTCGTCTCAGCGTTATGAATCGGGAAGCCTGATTTATTGCAGTTATCATTTATATAAGGAAGCAGAGCGCAAGAAATATGAAGTAATCGGCAAGGTGTTAGACAGCAGAGAGCTTGAGAATCGACCAGGTTCATTTGAGCATCGTGTGCAGTATTATAATATAGATGCCAACACCAGGGAAGAAATCATTAAATATATCTTTGACGAAGAGAGAAAGCATCGACGTAAAGAAGTGTATGGCGGCAATCAGGAAAGTCAAAGTGATGAGAATGAACAAAATGCTCAGAAGAGCCAGGAGGAAGTTTGAAAGAGGGATGCTTTCAAATTTTTGATTGAATGCCTAAGGAGGGGAGCTGCATATCCTCGTAGGAAGTGGGCAGGGAGGTAGGAACATGAGTAAAAAAATTTTAGTGGTTGATGACTCTGCACTCATGAGAAGAGTTCTTTGTGATATAATAAATAGTGATGAGAGATTTGAAGTTGTTGATAAGGCGGCAAATGGTCTGGAAGCATTGGAATTGTTGAAACAAAATCAGTATGACGCAGTTGTGTTGGATATCAATATGCCGAAGATGAATGGTATTGAGTTGTTAGGAGAGCTCAGGAGATTGAAAATATCGGCCAGGGTGATGATAGCCAGTACAGATTCTCAGGAAGGCGCCAAGGTTACATTGGATGCTTTGGAACTGGGAGCAATGGATTTTATTCATAAACCTGCCAGTGCGGTGGATTGCCGCGACGGCATCTTCAAAACGAATATGCTGGATACGCTGGGGGCGGTGGCAAGCAGTAAACTTGCGGTCTATGAGACAGAAGAGAAGATACAAGAGAACAAACAGACGCTCTCCAAGGTAATGGAAATTGCCAGAAAATCTTCTGCCAAGGTAATTCCAGGTACGAAGCTGGTGGCAATTGCCAGTTCTACAGGAGGTCCGAAGGCATTACAGGCAGTGATTCCCAATCTTCCTGCGGAGCTGGATGCACCAGTGCTGATTGTGCAGCATATGCCCAAGGGATTTACGGCATCATTGGCAGAACGGTTTGATGGAATCAGTGCCGTGAAGGTGCGGGAGGCAAAGGAGGGGGATGAGCTTCAGAAAGGCACCGTCTATATTGCCATGGGGGGCATGCATATGAATGTGGTGACTTCCGCAGCGGGCAAGCATACAATTCATTATTCTGACGAACCCAGCAGAGAAGGTGTGAAGCCTTGTGCCAATTACATGTATGAGTCTCTCTGTGACAGCCGTTTTGATAAAATTATTTGTGTGGTTATGACAGGAATGGGCGCTGATGGTACGGAGGGAATCAAAAATCTTGCTGCAAAGAAGAAGATTCATGTGATTTCACAGGATCAGGCCACCTGTACTGTCTATGGTATGCCAAAAAGCATTTATAATGCAGGTTTATCCAATCAGGTCGTTCCCCTGGAGCAGCTTGCACAGGAGATTATTTTAAATGCGGGTATATTGTGAGAGAAAGTTCCAGGGCGGAGGAATGTGTCCCGGAATATCTAAAGCTCACACTGGAAAAAATACAGAAAGGGAAGGTATTATAGTATGGATGTAAGCCAGTATCTCGAGATTTTCCTTGACGAGACCAGAGAACATTTGCAGAATTTGAATACACAGATTCTTGAGCTGGAGGCAGACCCTGAGGGAGAGGATACCATTAAGGAGATATTTCGTGCGGCCCATTCGCTGAAGGGCATGGCAGGAACCATGGGTTATAAGAGGATGCAGAATTTGACCCATGATATGGAAAATGTCTTTACTGAGGTTCGCAATGGTAATATCAAGGTAAGGCCGGATATGATCGATGTGCTGTTCAAATGTCTGGATGCATTGGAAGAATATACGGATAATATCCAAACAACTGCTGATGAGGGGACCAATGATAATGAGGCGCTGATCAAACAGTTGAACAATATTCTGGATGAAAAGGGCGGTACGGCTCCGAAGGCTGCCGTTGTACCTGAAGTGAAGAAAGCAGCCGTGCCGGAAGAGGGCAACAGGTGGGATGCCATTGTGTTGGATGACTCTCAGATCAATGTCATCAAAGAGGCGCAGCATATGGGGAAGAAGGTATATGGCCTGAATGTTACGATTCAAGAGAGCTGTATATTGAAGGCTGCCAGAGCGTTCCTTGTGTTTAAGGCTGTGGAAGAGAGAGGAGAGATCATAGTCTCTGACCCCAGTGCGCAGGATGTGGAAGATGAGAAATTTGACAGAGAATTTACCCTGATCATCTTATCGGATGTGGATATTAATGAAATTATTCGAGCTGCCGAGAGCGTTTCCGAAATAGAGAAGGCAGAGGGCGGACTGATTGATCTGGGAAAAAATAAGCATTATAAGGCAGGGAATGATACTGTGCCGGCAGAAATCCCGGCAACTTCAGAACCTGAGCAGAAGGAAACTGTACCTGTAGCAGCGGCGGAGCCTGCTGTAAAGCCTGCGGCGCAGGCGGCGCCTGTCAAAGCAGATAATAAGAAGCAGACATCAGGTAAGCCGGTGGTCAATCGTACAGTGCGTGTGGATATTGAAAAGCTGGATTCTTTGATGAATCTGGTCAGTGAGTTGATTATTGCGAAGAATTCTCTTGTTTCTGCCTCCAGTCAGGAACAGGTAGGGGCACACAATAGTTTTGACGAACAGATTGAATATCTTGAGAGTGTGACTACAAACCTGCATGAATCTGTTATGAAGGTTCGTATGGTGCCCATAGAGAGTGTTGTGAATAAATTTCCCCGTATGATTCGAGATCTGTCTAAGAAACTGGATAAGAAAATGGAATTGTATATGACAGGTGAGGATACGGAGCTGGATCGTACCGTGGTAGATGAGATCGGTGACCCGTTGATGCATTTGCTGCGTAACTCTGCAGATCATGGGTTGGAATCTGCGGAAGTACGTGCGGAGAGAGGAAAACCTGCAGTGGGATCTATTTTCCTGGATGCTTACCAGGAAGGAAATAATGTTGTGATTGAAGTGCGGGATGACGGCAATGGTATTGATGTGGAGGCTGTCAAGAATAAAGCCATTGACAGAGGAGCAATTACTCCTGAACAGGCGGCAAATATGACGGATAAGGAAGTGATCGGGTTGTTATTCCTGCCCAGTTTCTCTACGGCGAAGCAGGTTACAGATGTATCAGGACGAGGCGTTGGATTGGATGTGGTAAAATCCAAGATCGAATCCCTGAGCGGGGAGGTGGAGGTTAAGTCCACTTTGGGCGAGGGAAGCACATGGATTATCCGGCTGCCGTTGACGCTTGCCATTGTACAGGCGTTGATGGTTGTAGTAGGAAATGAAAAATATGCGATTCCGCTGGGAATGATTCAGACATTGGAAGATATTCCGCCCACAGACGTGAAGCTGGTTCAAAATAAGGAAGTCATCAATCTTCGCGGGACGGTGATTCCTCTGATTTATCTGAATGAGGTATTGGATGTAGAGAGTAAAAAAGCAGAAGATGAAAGTCTGATTGTGGTTATCGTAAAGAAGGGTGACCAACTGGCAGGACTGGTGATAGATGAATTGATCGGACAGCAGGAGATTGTCATTAAGTCCCTTGGAAAATACATAAAGCAATGTAAATTTATCAGTGGCGCAACCATTTTGGGTGATGGAGAAATTGCCTTGATTCTGGATGCAAATGCCCTGATATAGAAAGGAGGGGATACACATGGATTTGAGCTTGTTGAATGTGAATCAGGCGATTTCGTCAGAAGAAAGTAAAAGAGCGGTTGAGACAATTCAGTTTATTGTAATTCGCCTGGGAGATGAGCAATATGGTATTGATATTCGGCATATTGATAATATTGTCAGAATGCAGCATATTACCAGGGTGCCAAAGATGCCAATCTATCTGAAGGGTGTCATCAATCTCCGCGGTGAGGTAATTCCGGTTATCAGCATGCGGCTGAAAATGGGGCTTGCAGAAGATGAATTTACCAAGAATACAAGGATTATTGTGGTGAAACTGGAGCAGGAAGGTAATGTAGGGTTCCTGGTAGATGAAGTAAAGGAAGTCGTCACATTGGCTGTGAATGACATTGAGAAGATTAATTACAATGCCAATGAAGAAATGGTAAGTTTAATCAATGCCGTGGGCAAGCATAATGAGGAGTTAATATCTTTGGTTGACCTGAATGCAATCAGTCTTGAGGGCAACTAATGCAGGGATTATTGAAGAGATAAGAACTTTCCAGGGAGAGAGGAAGTATATGAGTGATTTAAGCTTAGAGCAGGTTACGGAAAATTATTATGATGTTCTCAAAGAAATCGGAAATATTGGTGCAGGAAATGCCATGACTGCGTTGGCTCAAATGCTTCAGTGCAAGGTTGATATGAAGGTGCCGCAGGTAAAACTGTTAGAATTTGCCGAAGTTGGTGATATGATGGGCGGCGAAGAGCAGGTGATGGTAGGTGTGTTCCTGGGGGTGGAAGGTGAGATCACAGGAAGCATGATGTTCATGGTGGAGGAAGAGAGCGCCAGACATTTGATCCAGAAG
This sequence comes from uncultured bacterium, assembly GCA_947175015.1. Classification (GTDB taxonomy): domain Bacteria; phylum Bacillota; class Clostridia; order Lachnospirales; family Lachnospiraceae; genus Acetatifactor. The sequence continues at coordinate 11,832 of CAMWLE010000046.1, read as the reverse complement.
ATTACCATGGGAATGTTGCCCGAGGGGAGTGAATTCTCGGAGATGGGTCTGTCAGCGATGCAGGAAGTAGGAAATATTATTACCGGTGCTTATCTGAATTCTCTTTCCACGTTGACGAATTTAAAAGTAATTCCCACACCGCCAGCGCTGACTGTGGATATGGCAGGAGCTATTTTAAGTGTACCGGCAATTCAATTTGGTATTTTTGGTGACAAAATTTTGCTGATCCAATCACAATTTTATGATGAGATAGAGTTGGATGGATATTTCATTTTGATCCCGGATATGGAGTCTTATGAGAAGATACTGACGGCACTGGGTTTGCCTATAGTGACTTAGCATGGGATTGTATAAGGCTTTTGGAAGTTGGCATTTGGAATAAGGATATTCTATTTGTGTATAACGGATAAAGGATAAAGGGGTATGGAAGTGGCTCATGAGTGAAATAATTAAAGTAGGAATAGCGGATATGAAGACCTGCGTGAGCCCCAATGGAGTCATGACCCTGGGACTTGGTTCCTGTGTTGGTATTGCAATCAGGGATCCGATGACAAAAATTGGTGGCCTGGTACATATTATGTTGCCGGATAGCAGGGCAATTACAAGCGGACAGCATAATATAGCGAAGTTTGCAGATACGGGTATTGAAGAACTGGTCAGACAATTGGAGAGAATGGGGGCAAAGCGGCTACGCATGGTTGCAAAGATAGCGGGTGGTGCTAATATGTTTAATTTTCAGGGAGGCAGTGCAGTAGGGCAGGTCGGTGAACGAAATGCGGAAGCTGCCAGAGCAAAACTGAGAGAACTCAAAATCCCTCTTTTGGCAGATGATACAGGTGCAAATTATGGGAGAACTGTTATTTTTTATCCTGAGACAGGCGATTATGTGGTTCGCGCAGTGGGAAAACCGGAAAAGGTTATCTGAGAGCGGATGAATGGGAGTTGAGATATGAACAGGAAAGATTTGCCGCTCTTGCTGATGCTGGTGGCCGGTATTATAACATGTATTATTACTTTTATACAAAAGTATTCCATGATTGCAAAATTGGTTTCTCTTTTTATTGTTTTGCTGACTTTTTATATCTTAGGGAGTGTATTGAAGTGGACATTGGACTATTTTGAACGGCAGAATGAAGAAAGGTTGAAGGAAGAGGGAGAAGTGATCGAAAAGGAACCGGAAGATTTTGCAGATTCACAGTCAGAAGTGTGAGAAGAATTTCTGATTGTTTGTGCCGTCGTTGACGGCATGTTAGGAAGTGTGAAGAAAATCCAGATCAATCCAAGAGGAATGCCAAGTGAGCAAGTTCACGTTGTGCAGGCATTTTTTCGGAGTACTGCAGTTCGTAGATTGTTTGTGCCGCCGTTAGCGGCATGACGGGAAGTTAGAGTTAGCGTGGGGAGGAACGCGCGCTGGATAAGGAGCGATGGTTTCATGGACGAAATGAGTCGGAAAAAGCTGTTAGAAGAATATGCGAAGACAAAAGCGCCGGAAACCAGAGAAAAGATAATTCTGGAGTATGCGCCTTTGGTGAAGGTAGTCGCAGGCAGACTCAGCATGTATCTTGGTTATAATGTGGAGTATGAGGATCTGGTCAGTTATGGCATATTTGGTTTGATTGATGCCATAGATAAGTTTGATTATTTAAAGGATATTAAATTCGAGACTTATGCCAGTCTGCGCATTCGAGGCGCTATACTGGATCAGATTCGTAAAATGGACTGGATTCCCAGGACGATTAGGCAGAAACAGAAAAAGATAGAAGCTGTGATCAGGGAAGTGGAACAGAAGGAAGGACATTGTGCCACAGATGAAGAAATTGCAAGGGGACTGGGAATATCAGATGAAGAATATCTGGATTGGCAGTCACAGATGAAGGTTACAGGTCTGGTTTCTCTAAACGAATATATGGAGCAGGGCAGTGATGTGGCGCAGGATTATGGCAGACATACCACATCCCGGTTTGAGGCGCCGGAAGAGCGGATAGAGAAGGAAGAGCTGGCGAAGGTGTTGGGAGAAGCTTTGCAGCTTTTGACAGAGAAAGAACAAAAGGTGATTACCCTTTATTATTATGATGAATTGACATTAAAGGAAATCAGCAGTATCTTGGAGGTTTCAGAGTCAAGAGTCTCTCAGCTGCATACAAGAGCATTGCAGAAAATGAGGGTAAAAATGGGGAACTATATGGGAATTCTGTCAGACAATTAGTGCACTGTAATAAATGGTTTCATTGCAGTGTATGACACCAGATTAAAAAATGGAGATAAGACTATGCAGAATGGTTATTTTCGATTGGTGAATGATTCAGAAGGGTTCGGAATTGCGTTATATCGTCCCAGTGGGTATGGAGAAGAAATACAGGTGGGCGAGGTGACGGACTATCTGGAGGATATGAAGATAGGATATGACAGGGGGCGGATAGAGAGACAGCTTAGTTATGAAGAGGATGTTGTCTGTCATTTGGGACCGGATGATTGTCCCGTTTGTCCGGAATCATATCGTCTGGAGGAAAGCCAGGATGGCATGATGGTGAGTGTGCGTTTTTACCCGCCATCTGAAACAGGGGAGAGAATGAGCTTAAACAGCTTCCTGCAGGATTTGCAGTTGAGGAATATTACCCGTGGCATTCAAATGAAAGCGTTACAAGAGCATTTTCAGTCAGAAGGCACTTTTTGTACCGACATTATAGTTGCCAAGGGGAAGCCGCCCGTAGAGGGGACGGATGCCAGGATTGAGTATTATTTTGATACGGATATGCACAGGCGTCCTGCACAGAAGGAAGATGGCAGAGTGGATTATTTTAATCTCTCCACTATCAATCATTGTCATAAAGGAGAGGTACTTGCCAAGATTATCCCGGAACAGAAGGGAGAGATGGGATATGATGTATATGGCAGGGATATCAAACCCAGGGAAGTAAAGCGCGGTGTATTGAAATTTGGTAGAAATATTGAGCTATCAGAGGATAAATTGACTATCACATCCGCAGTGGATGGGCATGTGGCATTACAGGATGAAAAAGTGATCGTGTCTGCAGTGTATGTAGTGCAGAATGTGGATGTCTCTACCGGAAATATTGATTATGAAGGCAGCGTTGAAGTTAACGGGAATGTGTCTGAGAACTTTGAAGTTAAGGCCGGAGGAAATGTGGTAGTAAATGGTCTGGTGGAAGGTGCTAAAATTACTGCGGGTGGAAATATCATCATTGGCAAGGGAATGAATGGTATGGGCGGTAAAGGGTATCTGAGAGCCGGCGGAGATGTCATTGTGAAATTCCTGGAGAACGTGCGTGTTGTGACAGGCGGTTACGTGGAGACAGAAGCGATTCTTCATTGCAGAGTATCCGCAGGTAGTGAAGTAAGGGTGGATGGCAGAAAAGGATTGATTGTGGGCGGCTATGTGCAGGCGGCAAAAAAGGTTACGGCTAAGACCATTGGCGGCAGCATGGGAGCGGCAACCATCCTGGAGGTAGGGGTGAATCCATTGCTGAAGTCCCAGTACACACATATGCAGAAGGCGCTTGCAGATACGACCAAGACGGTCAAAGATGCGGAAGTCATTCTGGACAATTTTAAAGATAAGCTGAAAAAAGGGTTTAAGTATAATGAATCGCAGCTCAAGTACATGAAAAGTATTATGGCATTGGTAGAAGATAAGTCCACAGAGATAGAGCAGTTGAATTTGCGTCTTGATAAGTTGCGTACCATGATGGAGATACAGAAGATGGCCGAGGTGGTGATTAATGACCAGATCTTTCCAGGTACCACTATTATTATTGGCGAGGCTACCAAAACAATACAAACCAATTTCCATTACTGCAAATTTATTAAGGAGGCCGGAGAAGTTCGGATGGCGCCCTTATAGCATTGGGATAATGGTAAGGAAGGAGATTGGATTGTCACACATTTCTTTTAGAAAGAAGGTGTTATTATGGCATTAGGTGCAATTGAATTAGCAACTATTTCCAGATCACAGGATTATACTACGATTAAACATAATGAAGATAATAAGGGTATGGTGGATCAGGCCAATTTTGGTGAGCAGGTTCAAAAATCGGTAGAGCAGCACATCCGGGAAGTACAAAGCAAAGATGATCTTGAGTGGCGGGAGAGCAGGCCGGATGCTAAGGAAAAGGGGAATGGACAGTACAGCGGTGATGGCGGAAGCAGACGAAAGAAACAGCAGCCCAGAGAGCGTATGGTTGTAAAAGGAAAGGGCGGCTTTGATTTGAAGATATAAGAGTTTGATTACTATGGCTTGCTGTGAAGATTCCAACCATTAACAGCAAGGAGTTCCTTCTTTTTTTGGTAGGGAATGATATCTTGCTCTTGACTGCCGCAAGTGGATTGAAGTAATGATAGACTGGATGGACAGAGGATAGTTGATATATGGATATAGTGGAGATCGTCCTGTTAGTGGTGGGGGGAATTGTTTTCCTTATTAGTTTTTTCCTCCCCGAGAGGAAAGAGGCAAGTGGTGGTAATATAAAGCTGGCAGAAGATGAGATGAAGAGGCTTGTCAGCAAGGAATTTGATTCAATCAAGAGCCATGTGGATGATGTGGTTGAGGAAGCGGTTACTTATGCCATAGAGAAAACAGAACGTTCCCTGGAACGGCTTTCTAACGAGAAGATTATGGCAGTTAGCGAATATTCCGATACTGTGTTGGCAGAAATCCATAAAAATCATGAAGAAGCAATGTTTCTGTATGATATGCTTAATAATAAGCAGATAAATTTGAAAAATACTGTTTCTGAAATTAATCGGACTGTGAAGGAAGCGGAAGAGAAGGTTGTGAGTTTTCAGAAGCTTGCGCCGGAAATTTTGGCAGCACAGAAGACAGAAGAGCTTCTGGTAGATACAATGGAGATAGCACCTGCAAATTTAATGCCGGGTGTGAGAACGCAATCTAAGAAGTCAGCGGCAAATAGGGCAGGCTATGAAGCAAATGCGGCAGAACAAAGTGCTTTTGGTACGATGGCCGGGCAGGAATGGCAGGGAATGGTGTATGGAGAAGTACCTGCGCAGCAAGCAGCAAGTTATTTTCCGGGCATAGGAAAACAGGAAGAGCTACAGATGCAAGAAGGCGAAGAGCCTCAGGATAATAATAATGATAGAATTCTGGAATTGTATCGACAGGGAAAATCTGCTGTGGAAATTGCCAAAGAGCTGGAACTGGGTATGGGAGAGGTCACTTTGGTGATTGATCTGTTCAGGGGCTGATATGTTGCAATAGTTTGGTGATATGCCTGTTTTCATGAGCAGGCATTCTTCCGGACTTGCACCAAGTTCATTGATTGTTTGTGCCGCCGTTGGCGGTATGGAGGTAAGTGTGAAACTGAGATATCAATTGAGAGGCTTGGGAATCGGAATGGTGCTTGCAGCTCTGTTGATGGGAGTCGCTACAGGAGAGGGGACTTCAATGAGTGATGCGGAGATTAAGGCAAGAGCATTAGAACTTGGGATGGTAGAAAGTGATTCTCTGAAACTAACTGATATTGTACCAACGCAAATGCCGGATGCTATGGGAGGACAGTTACCAAATGCCGGTGCGGTGCCGACAGAGGTGCCGTCATCAAATTCCGGTGCAGTGCCGACAGAGGTGCCATCATCAAATTCTGGTGCGGCGCCGACAGAGGTTCCATCATCAAATTCTGGTGCGGTGCCGACACAGTCACCGGAAGGGAATGATGGTGTGATGCCGACACAGATGCCGTCTTCAAATCTTGGTGAGGTATCAACACAAATACCGTCATCAAATTCTGATAACGCTTCTACACAGGTATTATCATCAAATTCTGGTGAGGACGATACGATTACCATTGTCATTGAGCAAGGAGAGATAGCGTCTGAAATCTGTGCAAAACTGAAAGAGGCAGGGGCAATTGAAGATGCTGCTGCATTTGAAACTTTTTTGTGTGAGAGGGATTGGTGCAAAAGAATCAGGGACGGAATTTACCATATTCCTTTAGGTACAAGTATGGAGGATATTGCAGGGATTATTACGCGGAAGCCTTAAGGTGTATTGCATCCATGGGATGAGAAGAGGCAGAGAACTCTGTTGCAAAGTGAAAAGGTGAAATAGAAAAGTGAAAAGTTTATACGGAAAAACAGATAATCCTCTTGCAAGCCAAGGGGATTTGTGTTATAATGCGACTGTTGTGATAAAAGACACGCATGCTGATTCGACAGTGGTGCTTTTTGGTAGCTGTCGGAGATGGCCGAATTATAACGCAGATTCGGTAAAATGTCGTTTTGGATGACATTGGGGAGTTAGTGTGATTATATTGCTAAGTCCATGGTACAGTGTGCGGAAGATTAACCAAACGGAGGTAAGAACATGAGCGTTATTTCTATGAAACAACTGCTTGAAGCAGGTGTCCATTTTGGACATTTGACCAGAAGATGGAACCCGAAAATGGCTCCCTATATCTTTACCGAGAGAAACGGTATCCATATTATCGATCTGCAGAAGTCTGTGGTGAAGGTAGATGAGGCATATAGGGCTGTCTCTGAGATTGCTGCCCAGGGTGGAACCATTCTGTTCGTGGGAACCAAGAAGCAGGCACAGGATGCTGTAAAGACAGAGGCAGAGCGCTGTGGTATGTACTATGTAAATGAGAGATGGCTGGGCGGTATGCTCACCAATTTCAAAACCATTCAGTCCCGTGTGGAAAGACTTCATACAATTGAGAAGATGTCTGAGGATGGTACGTTTGATGTGCTTCCCAAGAAGGAAGTTATCAAATTGAAGAAAGAATGGGATAAGCTGGAGAAGAATCTGGGCGGTATCAAGAATATGACCAGGGTTCCGGATGCTATTTTTGTTGTAGACCCTAAGAAGGAGAGAATCTGTGTGCAGGAGGCGCGTGCTCTTGGCATCACACTGATTGGCATTGGTGATACGAACTGTGATCCTGAAGAACTGGATTATATCATCCCTGGAAATGATGATGCAATCAGGGCAGTAAAGTTGATCGTAGCTAAGATGGCAGATGCGGTTGTGGAGGCGAACCAGGGCGAAGCTGTTTATACAGAGGAAGCCGTTGCTGTGGATGCTGAGGCTGCTCAGGATATTGAGGAAGTTGCGGCAGCAGAAGAGTAAAATGTCATTATGTCATATAATAATCAATATGTCATAAATCGAATGTAAGATGACATTGCATTATCAGGTACGGATAGGGTCACGAAAGCTCATAGAGACTGACGGAACTTATCCGTACTTTGTAAATTACCTGTGATTGTTGAAAAAGGGAATAGGATTATCAGATAAAAAGAAACAGTTTCGCAGCGGAAGCACATGATAGTGGTGTTTTTGTAGAGACGGAATTTTAAATAGGAGGAAAAAGAGATGGCAGAAATTACTGCAGCTATGGTAAAGGAATTGCGCGAGCAGACCGGTGCCGGAATGACGGATTGTAAGAAAGCCTTAGGTGAGGCAAATGGAAATATGGAGGAGGCTGTCGAGATTCTGAGAAAGAACGGACAGGCAAAGGCTGTTAAGAAAGAGAGCAGAATTGCAGCAGAGGGTATCTGCAGCATTGCTTGTAAAGGTGATCAGGTGGCGGCTGTTGTGGAAGTGAATTCCGAGACAGATTTTGTTGCAAAGAATGAGACATTCCAGCAGTTTGTAAAGGCAGTTGCGCAGCAGGCAGTGAATTCTACAGCCACAGAAATGGATGTGTTCCTGGAGGAACAATGGACTGAGGATACTTCTAAGACAGTGAAGGAAGCTTTGGTGGATAAAATAGCCGTGATTGGTGAGAAATTAAGCATTAGAAGATTCCAGAAGGTAGAGGCTGCAGAGGGCTGCGTGGTATCTTATGTACATGGCGGCGGACGTATTGGTGTTATTGTGGAAGCTAAGACCAATGTAGTGAATGATGCAGTAAAGGAAGCGTTGACGAATCTTGCAATGCAGGTTGCGGCTTTGAACCCTAAATATGTTGCCACCACAGATGTATCTGAAGAATATAAGACACATGAGCGTGAGATCATCTCAGCACAGATTGCGCAGGACCCCAAGATGGAAGGCAAGCCGGAAAATGTAATTATCGGTGTTGTGGAAGGTCGTCTGAAGAAGGAATTGAAGGAAGTATGTCTGTTAGAGCAGGTATATGTAAAAGCAGAAGATGGCAAGCAGACTGTTGCACAGTATATTGCACAAGTTGCAAAGGAGAACAACGCAGATCTCAGCATCAGCCAATTTGTTCGTTATGAGACTGGTGAGGGACTTGAGAAAAAGCAAGAAGATTTTGCAGCAGAGGTTGCGGCACAGATGAACGCGTAAGTGAAGTTTGCCTGGTTATTTTGAATGAAAAAACCCTTGTGAATGGCGTGAGAATGCCATTTGCAGGGGTTTTTGGATTTAAGGCGAACGCCCACCAAATAAAAAACAGTGATTTCGGTGGGCGGTTCTGCTATGTCCGAAAGACACACGCTCCAAGTGGGTGTCATTTGGAGGTCAATACCCAACTGCCAAACCATCTCAAATACTTGGCTACATAGGCTGTTTCCACAGGCTGTCCGGCCAGTACCGGGTAGAAGAGCAGGAATAAACCGAAGACCACGATACCATAAATAAGGGTCATTGTAATAAAAGCACGTTTTGACATTTTTTCTTTCCATTGCAGCATACTGTATGTGATCATGAGCACCACGAACACCACACTGGGAAAATAGTGGTAGATAAAGGTGACTCGTGTCACAAAAAACCAGGGCAGATATTGCGCCAGATATCCAATGAACAGGAATGGAGCAATTTTGTCCTTTTTCTTCGCCCACAGATATACCATATAGAATGCAGCAGGAATACCGGGCCACCATACAGCCGGATTACCGAAAGAACTGATTCCCTCCCGCAGACTGGTGTTCAAAGTCTGCGTAATGGTTCGGGGATTTAGCCGCAATTTCTTGGTAAGCATAGCGATTTCTGCAGCCTGACCCGCAGAGTCAGAGTTTGCTGTCATTGTCGGTGCAGCAGAGTCGGAGGCTGCTGTCATTGTCTGCGTATACTTCACACATCCGGCCCTGATACCGCCCTCTGCTGTTTTGGTAATGGTACGGGAGTAGTACCAGATAGGGCGTTTGATAATGGGCCATTCGTACCATGAGGAAGAGTACGGATGTGTGGAATCCAAATTGCTATGATAACTGAACATGGTTTCCTGATTATACACCATTCTATCCCAAAGTCCTCTGTCGGAATAATCCCTGAAGGGAAGATAGGACAATAGGTAAATCAAGGCAGGGAGTGCCACGAAAAATACCAGACAAAAAGCAATCGTGCGCCTGGTATTGGAAACAAAACATTCCAACACATGTTTATGAGCGATGCCATTGGAGCTGGCGGAGGGGGATTTCAGGGCAATAAGGTACTCCCGAAACCTTCGGTACAAAGTGGAAAAGAAAATCAGTGCAAGGCCCACACCGGCATACACACCTGTCCACTTGGAGGCGACGCCAAGCCCCATGCAGAATCCACAGGCACCTAGAGGAAGCCAGGTTTTCTTCAAGGGGGTATCATAGAAGCTAAGCTGGCTGTACTGATACATGAAATAGTACATCAATATGACGAAAAAAGTAATATAAACATCAATTGTGGCGATCCTGGTCTGGGCAAAATGCATGAAATCAAAAGTAAACAGTGTGCAGGCAAGGGAGGACGAAAGCGTAGAATTCGTAATCCTTCTGGCAAACAGATATACCAAAGGTACCATGGCAATGCCGAAAAGAGTACCTACAATACGCCAGCCGAAGGGATTCATACCAAAGAGAAGCACACCCAGGGAAATGAAAATTTTGCCCAGGGGTGGATGGGTATTCTCATAGGAAGTGAGCCCATGTATCATTTCATAGGCAGTGCGTCCGTGATAGATTTCATCAAAATACATACTGTTGCGAAAGGTACTGCTTTCCGGGATAAGCTCAGCTTCATCAAACAGAGCAGGATAGTCCGAGGCATTTACCGGTATTATATAGTTGCCATCCTGATCTGAAAAAGCAAATTCCAATATGGAGGTTGAACGCGAACTCTGTAATGTGAGCCTGAGTTGGGACATTCCTGCATCTATGGAGACATTCTGCCAGGTAAAGACATTCTTCAGCGTCACATCACCGAAATTTGTCCAGGGGTCTTCCGTATTCCTTCTGCCCTCCAAAAGGAAATTGCTGTTGTGCCAGGGGGCGGTGTAATAAGAGAGTGCAGCAGGTATGTCAGAACCGAAATCCAATGTAATGGATTGCGTCTGTTCTATAGGAAAAGCGGTAGCAGGGGCCTGACGGTCTCCCAAGTCATACAGTGCAAAACAGCTATAGACCAGTGTGAAGACCAACATGCAGAAAATATCTGCTTTTTTTAGAGGTAAACCTTTGTGAGAGGTTTGAAAACTTCCAATTCTATCAGAAAAAGTTTGGCCTGTCCTGCGCATCAAATAAGAGATTGCTGAGAACTGCCTTCCACCGGAAGAGCGTCTGTCGGAAGACTGTTCACCGACCAGTTGCCAGTTAGCCTGTCTTGCGCCAACACCCCTGTAAAATTGGTAAGCAGTATAAAAGAGCAGTGCCGCACAACCCAGCATGCCTGCAGACACCAGCAAGATCAGCGTGCTTTTTCTATTATAATTTGCAGGGTCATAGAAGAATAGTACATCTGCGGTATTGTAAAAATGCATCACGGAAAAACCCGCATAACATAAGAAAATCAGTTTGGCAGGCTTGTAAATATAGGCAAACAATAGTAACAGCAGAGCAGGATACATATACCTTTCATGCATTCGCACCGAGAATATAAAAATAGTGAGCAGCAGAAAGGCGCCTAAAAAGGGATATTTTTCCATATCCCGGCGGTTGCGCAGTCCTAACAGAAGTGTCATTGCCACAGCGATGAAAATGGCACCCCATCCCCATATACGGTAGGGAAGACTCAGGAAAGTATTGTCCTGACTGACCCAGTTGAGACCGAACAGTCCCCATAAGTTGCAGGCATTGACAGCAGCATAAGGGTAAGAGGTTACAGTCCTGAAATATTGTTTCCACACATTGTCCAGTCCAAATGGAAGGCAGAGAATCACCACTCCTCCAAGGGCAGTCACTCCCTGGAACATTCGATGCAGTAAATTTTTCACAGAAAAATGATTCAGAAATACCTGGTCGATAATTCCGGCCAATAACACAGGTGCAAACATGAGTGTCTGAGGCTTGATCAGCAAACCAATGGCAAAGGCGATATATGTGGAGTACATTTTCCGATGCACAAGACACAGGCACATATAAATGATTGCCAGAGTGTATATGGAATCCACCTGTCCCCATATAGAGGAATTCAGAAGGATGGCCGGGTTAAACAGATAGGCCATACATAGGAAAAAAACCTGATTTTTTGAACATTTTTTAGAAGCTTCTCTGTAAAGGAGCAGACCGCAAAGCATGTCGCAAATAATTGCAGGAAGCTTTAATAAAATCAGATGAGGTATGGAATAATATTTCATATGGAATAATTTTCGTATTGCACCGATTACCCATAACACATACATGTAGCCGGGAGGGTAATCCGTGAACACATCCGGCGAGTAGAAATTACCGGGACCTACTTGGTAGATTCGTTCGGCCCATGCCGCAAAACACGCGGTGTCGGTGCCAAAGCCATGGGATAGGGCAGCAGAGAGCAGCCGAACCAATACTGCTGCCGCAAACAGCATAACAAACCAACTGTTTTGGAAGGTGTCACGTCTGTGCAGGACACCCAAAAAACAGATTCCAAAGAGAAGAATTCCTGAGATGGCAAAAAAGTGAATGAAAAACATATGTATTTCCCAACCTTTATCTGTATAATAT
>CAMWLE010000045.1 GCA_947175015.1 uncultured bacterium | reverse complement strand
ATATCAGAAGAGTATATGATGCAGGCAGTTACGGAACTGGAATGGAGGAAAAATATGATAAGAGTAGGGATTATCGGTGCCACAGGCTATGCGGGTGGGGAGCTGGTCAGAATTCTTGCAAATCACAAGGAGACGGAGATTGTCTGGTATGGTTCCCGCAGTTACATAGACAAGAAGTATTATGAGGTATACCGGAATTTGTTTCAGATTGTGGAGGATGTGTGCAGAGATGACAATCTGACGGAGCTTGCGGAGCAGGTGGATGTGATTTTCACTGCTACGCCCCAGGGATTTCTGGCAGGCATTTTGACGGAAGAAATATTGAAAAAGGTGAAAATCGTGGATCTTTCCGCAGATTATCGTATTAAGGATGTGGCAGTGTATGAACAGTGGTACGGCATTGAGCATAAATCGCCCCAGTTCATTCAGGAGGCAGTTTATGGGCTGTGTGAGCTGAACCGGAATCAAATTACAGGCAGTACAAGGCTGGTAGCGAATCCGGGCTGCTATACCACCTGTTCCATTTTAACAGCATATCCATTGGTAAAGGAGGGGCTGATCGATGTAAATACCTTGATAGTGGATGCAAAATCAGGAACCTCTGGTGCGGGCAGAGGCGCTAAGGTGCCGAATCTATTCTGTGAGGTCAATGAAAATATGAAAGCTTATGGTGTAGCCAGTCATCGTCATACACCGGAAATCGAGGAACAGCTTGGGTACGCGGGAAATTGCAGGGTTACGATTAATTTTACACCTCATCTTGTGCCGATGAACAGAGGTATTCTGGTCACAGAATATGCCGATTTGAAAAGGAAAGCTGACGGGACACTGCCTTCCTGGAATGAGATTAAGACAGTGTATGATCGGTATTATGGAGAGGAAAAATTTGTTCGTGTACTGGAAAAGGATTGCTGTCCTGAGACAAAATGGGTGGAAGGCAGCAATTATGTGGATATTGGTTTCGTGGTGGACGAGAGGACAGGCCGCATTATTATGATGGGGGCGCTGGACAATCTGGTCAAAGGCGCCGCAGGTCAGGCAGTACAGAATATGAATCTGTTGTTTGGACTGAAAGAGAGCGAAGGATTGGAACTGGTTCCCTGTTTCCCGTAGAGAATGCAGGGAATTTAAGCTTATATTAGGAGGAATATTATTGCCCTTTTATGGAAAATGTTGTATACTGATAAAGTTTTATAGGGTTGCCGGGAATATGGTGGTATTGCCAGGAAAGAGACAGGACAAGAGGATGAAGAAAGCGTTTACAATCAGAACAATGACAATAGAGGATTATGAGGGATTATATGCCTTGTGGATGACCATACGCGGATTTGGTATCCGCAGTATCGACGATTCCAGAGAAGGTGTGGAGCGCTTTCTGCGAAGGAATCCCGCGGCCAGTGTTGTGGCGGTGGCAGAAGATGGTGGCATTGTGGGCGGAATTCTCTGCGGCCATGACGGAAGACGGGGATGTCTCTATCATGTGTGCGTCAGGGAGGATTACCGCAGGAACGGTATCGGCAAGGCAATGGTAGTACACTGCATGAATGCTTTGAAGGCAGAGGGAATCAACAAGGTCAGCCTGATTGCGTTTACGAAAAATGATGTGGGTAATGCGTTCTGGAATCAGGTGGGTTGGACTAAACGGGAAGATTTGAACTATTATGATTTTACATTGAATGAAGCGAATATTACGGAATTTAATAAGTAAGCAGCAATGTAATGTGAATGATATATGGTGAATTTGTAAATCGAAAAATGTCTGTCCGGGGATGTTTTCAGGGCGAGATGATAGGTGTAAGTTCTGATGGAAATGCTATAAGAGGCGGCAGGCTTGGAAGAAAGGCAGTTTCAAATTGAGAAAGAAGGCCCCAAAGTGGGTGTAAACATGCTCCTTTGAGGTGAGCTAGTGTCAAAAAGGTGAGCTAGAGTCAAAGGGTGGGCTAGAGTCAAAAGAGTGAGCTAGTGTCAAAATGTCAGTAGAGTCAAAAGGTGTGAAAAGTGGAGTCGGGCAGGGAGGTAATTATGATAAAGCAGATAGAGGGCGGTGTGACCGCAGCAAAAGGATTTATGGCAGCAGGTGTGGAAGCGGGGGTGAAATACAAGAACCGCAAGGATATGGCAATGGTGTATAGTACCATGCCCTGTGTGGCGGCAGGTACGTTTACCAGCAATGTGGTAAAGGCGGCGCCGGTGCTTTGGGATAAGAAAATAGTGGAGGAGTCTCCCTATGTTCAGGCGGTGGTGGTTAACTCCGGCATTGCCAATGCCTGCACCGGAAAGCAGGGAATGGACTGCTGCGCGGCAGAGAGCAGATGTGCGGGAGCATTGCTGGGAATACCGGAAGAGGCCGTATTGGTGGCGTCCACGGGTGTCATTGGCATGCAATTGCCTGTTGACAGGCTGCAGGAAGGCATTCGGAAACTGGCCCAGGCTAAGTCGGATAGCCTGGAGGCAGGGTTGGAGGCAGCGCAGGCTATTATGACCACGGATACAGTGCCCAAGCAGATTGCGGTGGAAATGACAATCGGCGGCAAGACAGTGATTTTAGGCGGTATGTGCAAAGGTTCCGGCATGATTCATCCTAATATGTGTACCATGCTGGGATTTTTAACCACGGATGTGAATATTTCAAAAGAAATGCTTCAGAAGGCGCTGCGTGCGGATGTGGTGGATTCTTTTAATATGATTTCCGTGGACGGCGACACCAGCACCAATGATACCCTTCTGGTATTGGCCAATGGTCTGGCAGGCAATGAGAAGATTGCTTCAGAAGGAGAGGATTACAATACTTTCTGTGAAGCCTTGCATTTTGTCACTACTTACCTGGCGAAGAGAATGGCAGGGGACGGAGAGGGCGCTACTGCGCTGATTGAGGCGAAAGTTATCGGTGCGGCATGTAAGGAAGATGCCAGGATTCTGGCAAAATCTGTCATTTGTTCTTCTCTGACCAAAGCCGCTGTCTTTGGCCATGATGCGAATTTCGGCAGGATTCTCTGTGCGCTGGGGTATTCCGGTGTGCAGTTTGACCCGGAGAAGGTGGATCTTTATTTTCAGGGAGAAAACGGCAAGATTCATATTTTCGGTGATGGCGTAGCCTGTGATTACAGCGAAGAAGAAGCTACTGCAATTCTATCGGAACCTGAAGTTACCATTCTTGCGGATATGCACATGGGAGATGGGGAGGCTGCTGCCTGGGGATGTGATTTAAGTTTTGATTATGTGAAGATCAATGCGGATTATAGAAGCTAAGTCAAAGGCTGAAAGCGTTATGATAAGTACAGGGCAGCAGGAAGGATGCGGAAAATGGTTCGTATTGCGGTTGCCGGATGTACCGGAAAATCAGGAAGCAGTATTATGGATACTATTTTGATTGCGGATGGAGCGGCAGAAGCGGCAAAGCGGACGGTTCGGCAGAGAAACGGATGATATGGATGATTTATGTAAGGTGTAAGAAAAGGATGGATGATCATGGAAAAGGATATGGAAAAGGTATTGCAGAAAGCGGAGGTGCTGATAGAAGCGCTGCCTTACATTCAGCGTTTTAACCGCAAAATCATTGTGGTGAAATATGGCGGGAGTGCCATGAGCAATGAGGAATTGCAGAAAAACGTCATAAAGGATGTGACATTATTAAAATTAGTAGGGTTCAAACCCATTATTGTTCACGGCGGCGGCAAGGAGATCAGCCGTTGGGTGGGCAAGGTCGGAAAAGAAGCGAAATTTGTGGGCGGATTGCGTGTCACTGACGAGGAAACCATGGAAATCGCGGAAATGGTGTTGAATAAAGTGAATAAGAATCTGGTTACCATGGTTCAGGAGCTGGGTGTGAAAGCAGTGGGGGTCAGCGGCAAGGACGGCGGGCTTCTGCAGGTGGAGAAGAAATATGCCGAAGGACAGGATATTGGTTTCGTGGGAGAAATCACGGATGTGAATCCCAAGGTACTTTTTGATTTATTGGAGAAGGATTTCCTTCCCATTGTGGCGCCCATAGGTCTGGATGAGAAGTTCCAAACCTATAATATCAATGCCGATGATGCCGCCTGTGCCATTGCGAAAGCGGTAAATGCGGAAAAGCTGGCATTTCTGACTGACATCGAGGGACTTTACAAGGATATTAATGATAAGTCCAGCTTTATTTCCAGGCTTTCCGCTTCTCAGGCGGAAGAGCTTGTGTCGGATGGTTTTATTGGAGGCGGTATGCTGCCCAAATTAAATAGCTGTATCTCGGCTGTACGAAACGGCGTCCAACGTGTGCATATTCTGGACGGCAGGATTCCGCATTGTCTTCTCCTGGAAATTTTTACCAGACAGGGTATTGGAACCGCAATTATAAACGACACGGAGTGGGACATGTTGGGGTGAGTAGTCATAAAATGAAACGCAGGCGGCAAGTGCTTGGTTATTTTTAACGCTAAATACTGTTGTTTCTGTTTCCGCGCCGGACTTTACTGGGATTGTGGGAAAAAGCAGAAACGGTTTTGCAGCATAAGATTTGTGGAAGAAAAAAGCAGGAACGATTCAATTACAAAATAAAGGACGGGTATTGTCATGAATATGCAGGAGTATATCCAAGAGGCGGAAAGCGCGCTTCTTCATACGTATAATCGGTATCAAATTGTTTTTGACAAGGGTGAGGGTGTTTATTTATATGATATAGAGGGGAAGAAATATCTTGATTTTGTGGCAGGAATCGCTGTGTTTGCATTTGGTTATCACAATGAAGAGTACAATGATGCTTTGAAGGCGCAGATTGATAAACTGATTCATACCTCCAATTATTATTACAATGTGCCTGCCATCAATGCTGCCAGGAGGCTCAAGGAAGTATCCGGTATGGACAGGGTGTTTTTCACTAATTCCGGTGCGGAGGCTGTTGAAGGCGCTATTAAGGCCGCACGAAAATATGCTTATTTGAAGGATGGCAGGACAGATCATGAGATCATTGCCATGAATCATTCCTTCCACGGCAGAACCATGGGGGCGTTATCCGTGACAGGAAATCCCAAATATCGGGAAGCGTTTGAACCCATGATCGGCAATATCCGTTTTGCGGATTTGAATGATATGGAAAGTGTGCGGAGACAGGTTACGGATAAGACCTGTGCCATTATCATGGAGACGGTGCAGGGAGAGGGCGGTCTGTTTCCGGCAGAGGAGGGTTTCCTGAAGGAAGTGAAGGCGCTTTGTGAAGAAAGGGATATTCTGCTTGTTTTAGATGAAATTCAGTGCGGCATGGGCAGGACTGGATATATGTACGCATGGCAGCGTTATGGTATTCAGCCGGATATTATGACCACAGCAAAAGCACTTGGCTGCGGCGTTCCGGTAGGGGCTTTCCTGATGACAGAGAAGGTGGGAAGCAATTCTCTTGCCGCCGGTGACCATGGAACTACCTATGGCGGAAATCCTTTGGCATGTGCGGCAATTGAAAAAGTACTTGATTTATTTGAAAAGAACCATATAATAGAAAATGTAAGGGAAGTAGGGGCTTACCTGGAACAGCGTCTGGAAGAATTGAAGGACAGGTATGATTGTATTACAGATCGCCGGGGTGTGGGGTTGATGCAGGGATTGGTGTTTGACCGTCCGGTGGCAGATATGATATGTCGTGCCCTGGATAAGGGACTGGTTTTGATTAATGCAGGAGCGAATATCATTCGCTTTGTTCCTCCCCTTATTGTATCAAAGGAAAATGTAGATGAGATGATTACAATATTGGATAATTCCATCAGGAGTTAAGTATGCGATTAAAAAAGAGATTGACAGCAGTGGCAGCCGTGGTGGTGATGGCTGCTTCTGTTTTCTTTGGATGTATGTTGGGGGCGGGGGAAACGGAGGATGTGGACATACCAATGACGTGGTATGGCCAGAAGGAGACCATTCATTTCTGGTATTCCGATGAAGCATTGACGAATTTCCTCAATAGTGCTGCGGTGGCTTTCGGGGAGAGAGAGGGTGTACGGGTACTTCCGGAGTTGGTTTCCGAAAATGAATATCTGGAAGCTATCAATGAAGCGTCGCTGCATTCCAATCAGTTGCCGGATGCCTATATTGTGAGCCATGATTCCCTGGAAAAAGCATATCTGGCCGGGCTTGCCACCCGGATTCAGGATGCTGCCGGGATATGTAACGAACAAAATTTCCCGGCGGCGGCATTGTCGGCGGCCACCTATCAGGACAAGCTGGTGGGGTATCCGCTGTTTTTTGAAACCAGTGTTCTTGTTTATAACAGGACTTATCTGGAAGAATGGGCGGCGCAGAGCGCTATGAAAGAATTGTTGAATGCCGGTGGGATAGAGGAAAATCCTGGAGAGAATTCGGAGGGAATTCCTGTTGATGAAGAATTACTGGCAGTGAAAACGGAAGAATATTTTAGAAATGCCCTTCCGGATACCATGGATGATATTTTGGGCATAGCGGATACTTTTGATGTTCCCCTGGGGGTGGAGGGAATTATGAAATGGGATGTGTCCGATATTTTATATAATTATTGGTTTGTGGGTAATTATATGATCGTGGGCGGAGATGCGGGCGACAATCCGGAACGTATCAGCATCAACAATCCCGAAACCATTCAGTGCCTTGACGTTTATAAATATTTGAATCAGTTCTTTTATATTGAATCGGATACGGTAAATTATGATTCGGTTATTGAGGATTTCTGTGAGGGGAAAATCGTGTTCACCATTGCCACAACGGATGTGGCGAAAAAGCTGGCGGATGCGGAAGCGGAGGCTCGTTTTGGCTTTGGATATGGCCTTGCCCCCATGCCTGATGTGAGCGAAGAACTGAAAGGCCGTTCCATGTCAGTCACCAATGTGGTGGCAATCAATGGGTATTCACAGCATAAGGCCTTGGCCAATCGTTTTGCAGCATATCTGGTAGATGAGTGCGCGGATGTTCTTTACAGCAGAACAGGACGGGTATCGGCAAATCTGAAAGCGGATGCGGATAACTATGATTTGCAGGTTTTTAAGACGGAATATGCCGACAGTGTGCCGCTGCCTAAGATGATGGAGACAGCGAATTTCTGGCTGCAGTTGGAAGCGCTTTTTTCCAAGGTGTGGAATGGGGCGGATGTGACCGAATTGGTGGAAGAGCTGGAGAATACCATAGCGATACAGGTGCAATGATGTATGATTTTCCAATGATGGGATACACTATAGACAAATTCGTATACTTGTTATCAGTCATCGGGACTGTGCAGAATGTGCGGAGCAGTTTCGCGGGCGAATTTGAAGAAGAAAAGGAAGGTGTATTCCCATGATTGGACTTTTTATTGCATTGATTTCAGGGGCACTGATGAGCATTCAGGGAGTGTTTAACACACAGGTTACGAAGGCGTCCAGTACTTGGGCTGCCAGTGCTTTTGTGCAGTTTACGGCACTTTTGGTCTGCCTTGGTGCATGGCTTTGTACAGACAGGAGTAATTTGATGCAGGTATTTCAGGTGCAGCCCAAATATATGTTGCTGGGCGGCGCCATCGGTGCGTTTATCACTTATACTGTGATCAAGAGTATGGATGCGTTGGGACCGGCCAGAGCTGTGATGCTGATTGTAGTGGCACAGCTTGCAGTGGCATATGTGATTGAATTGTTGGGATGGTTCGGCGTGGAGAAACAGCCCTGGGAATGGAGAAAGGCACTGGGAATGGCCATTGCAGTGGCGGGGATTGTTATTTTTAAGTGGAAATGAAGGGAAATATTTCGGACAGACTGTGATTGTTGAGTGCAAGTAATTAAGAAAAAGCCGGAAAGCCACATAAATAGTGGATTGCCGGCTTTTGGCGGTTGACGGCAGTGTATTTTAACTGATGGAAAATAGAAGTGCCATATGGGTTTTGGGTGCTGCGGAAGCAAATGAGAAGCAGGTTGGTGAAAGGAATGGAAGCAGATGATAAAGATTGCAATTGTAGATGATAATGAAATTTTTTTGCAGGAAATGAAGCAAACAGTGGAGGCTTGCGGGGAATTTACATCGGACATGGTTTGCGACACTTATTCCGGCGGCAATGCTTTTTTACAGGCAGATGAGGGAACCTATCAGTTGGTCATATTAGATATGCAGATGGAGGGAAAAAGCGGTTATGAGACGGCCCAAAGACTGAGAGAAAGGGGAGATTTTACGGTGCTTGCTTTTGTCTCCGGTGTTATCCTGCCAGAGCCGGAGCATTTCAAGGTACAGCCCTATCGATACATATTGAAAAATGCAGATCCGGAGGAGAGAGGCAGGGATATCGAGGCACTTTTACGGGAGACGAAACGGCGAATCTGTAGTGAGATGGTGGAAGTGGTCAGTGACGGGAAGGCATGGCGCGTTTTGGTGAAGGACATTCTATATATTGTAAAAGCTAAGAGAGGCAGCTTGCTGAACATAGAGGATAAAAACGCTGTCAAAGAAAATTTGCCAAGCAATGAAAAACTGGAGAGCTGGTATCAGCAGCTTTGCGATCAGGGTTTTGAATATGCCCACACCAGTTATATTGTAAATCTGAGGTCTGTCACAAAGATCATGAAGGATGAGTTGACGCTGAGCAATGGGGAGATATTGGGAATCAGCAGAAGCTGCCGCAGAAAATTCCACGAAGGTTTTTCCGTATATTTTCACAAAAAGTACAAGAGAGGGAACAGAGAATGAGGACAGTTAAAGCCTGCCTTATATCCGGCTGAACGGATTTTTCCATGATTCACAACATACCTGCCAAACAAATTTTGCCGATTTACGTGTCAAGTTGGATGGAAAACTTTACGAATATGTGCTGTGATGATAAAATATCAGGCAGAAAGGAGGGGCGTGGATATGTTCAAAGAGGAACAGCTTACGGGAAGTGAACCTGCGATTGCGCAGGATAACGATTCCGCATTGGAAACAGTGAACAGATTGGAAGAACTGGCTGCAAAATATCCTGATATTGAAATGGCAGTTGTCTGGTATGCTAAGGCGCTGGCGGATCTGACCGCGGATCAAAACGAACAGTCAGCATCGAAAACCGTTGAAAAGCTGGAGGCGCTTGCCGCAGCGCATTCCAATGTGGAAGAGATAACAGAACAGCTTGCCTTGGGATTGTACAACCTGAGCTGTGAGCAGGATAATGATTCCGCATTAAAAACAGTGAACAGATTGGAAGAACTTGCCGAGGAAAATCCTGATTCCGTAAAGATAGCAATACAGTATGCCGTAGGTCTGGCTGATTTGATCTATGAAAGTGCACCATTGGCGGCATATAGTGCAGTCTGTAGGTTGGAAACGATTGCTGCGGCACATCCTGATACAATAGAGATAACAGCCCAATATGCCAGGGGGCTGTCAAATCTAAGCGGTGTGCAGGAAGGAACGGCTTTACGAAAAACAGTCAGCACATTGAAAAAACTTGCGGCAGAGCATCCAGAGGAAACAAATATTATCGCCGCATATGCTCAAGGCCTGGCCAATTTGGCTACAGAGCAGGACGAAGAGGAAATACCTGAAACGGTTTCTCAATTGGAGGAAATGGTTAAAACACATCCCGAAGATGTAGAAATTGCAGTTTCTCTGGCCAATGCCCTGGTCAGCTTAAGCAGTGTGGAGGATGAACAGACAGTGTTGAAGGCGGTTATCAGGCAGGAGGAACTTGCCGCAAAGTATCCGGATACCGCAGAGATAGCGGTTCCGTTTGCACGTGGGCTGGCTAACTTAAGCTGCGATCAGGAAGGAGAGGCGCTGTTTAATACGGCATGTATATTGCAAAAGCTAATGACAGAGCATCCGGATGAAACAGAGATAGTGATTGAGTTTGCCAGGGGTCTGGCCAATTTAAGCATGGATCAGAATCTGAAGGAAGCACTGAATACATTGAACATATTACAGAGACTTCTTTCCGCGAATCCAAATGAAACAGAGATTGCTGTTCAATTTGCAAAGGGACTGGCATATTTGTGCGGCGATCCGGAGGCACAGGGCGCACAGGCAGCAAGGTTATTGGTGGTATTGGAAAAGCTTGCGAACGAATACTCAGTGATTGACGAAGTGACGGCCGAATTTGCCAAAGGACTGGCGCTGGTGAGCCTTGGCATGGATGAACAGGAGGCAGCAGAAATCAATGGCAAATTTGAAAGGATTATGGTGGAAAAACCATACTTGGCTGAGGTGATAGCAGATTTTCTGGAAGAGGATGAATGAGCAGACAGAAGTGCACTGTAGTGAAGAGACGGAACTGCACTGTAGTGAAGAGACGGAACTGGAATAAAAATAAATAAAAACAGTCACGGAACGGAAGTGCCCGGAAGGGATTTACATCTGAGCCCTTTGCAGATGAAAATCCCTTCCCTGATAGGGCACTGTAGTGAAGAGACGGAACTGGAATAGGAGAAGATATGGAAGAGCAAATAATGATTAACGGAGTAGATGTAATGGCGCAGGAGAGCGGGGCGGCACTGGAACTGCTGCAGAAGGAGCTGCAGAAGGTAGAATGGTATCATGGAGAAAAAGGAAGCTTTTGGAACATGATGAAATTGACCAAGGCGATGATAACCAAAGTTGACCCTGATGATGATGACGAAATGAAATATGTATTTGAGGCTGTGCGCAAGGTTTTAACTTTTCTGGATACTTTTGGATGCGGTGATGTGGAAAAGGGAAGTGAATTGGAGATTTTGGACTTCATGGTGGAGAAGGGAATCAGTCTTACCGAGTCAAGGTATTACAGCGGAGACAGGACAAATTTCAGAGACTATTTGATAAAGAGCGTTTTTGATAAATATCCCTTAATCCAAAAATTATCACAAATGGGAATTGATTTAAATGAAGCATTGGTTGACGGTATAACTCCGGTACATATATTGGTGAACCGTGATAGAAAAGGCTCACCATATAAGGTTGAGGAAGAAGAGCAGGAACTGGCCAGGATTATGGACTTTTTCAGTGTAGAATCTATGGAAGCATTGGACAAACGAGGAACTTCTGCGGTTCATACGGCTGTCAAAGAAAATCATTTTGAAGTGCTGGAGGCGATGATCAGGAAGGGAATCAATGTCAATCTCACCGAGGATCGGCCGGCTGTGGCGGGAACAACTCTTTTGCATAAGGCATGTGCATATGGTTTTCCTAAAGTTGTGCAGATACTCATGGATGCGGGAGCCGATGATACCATGAAGGATGTAAATGAGGAAACACCTGCTCATGTAGCTGTTTCCGAGAAAGTGAGATTCAAAAAGATAACCGCAGAGGAAAGGGCGGAGATGATAAAAGCCCTGAAAAATATAGATATACCGGGCCGGGGAGGGCAGACGCCCCTGATGCTTGCCCAAGACTACCAGCTCTTTATATCCATTACACTTACACCGGTTCTGATCGAAAAAGGCGCTGACGTAAACCGAAAGGATGATGATGGAAATAATGCGATTATGCTTTATGCAAGATGGAGCTGTCATATGGAGGTGCTGAAGCCCATGGTGAAAGCGGGACTTGATATCAATGCCAGAAATAATGATGGGGATACGGTTCTTCATCTGGCTTTGAAAAACAACCGTTCTCAAGAGGCTAGATATCTGCTCAAAAAAGGGGCGGATTATACCATAGCCAACAAGGAACAGGTGACACCCCAGCAGCTTGCCGTGAAAAATGGTCTGGAAGAAGTATTGGAGTTGATGGTTTGACAAGGAGATGCCTTGAGAAAGAATAAATGCAAACCGAATACAACGCAGATGCGGCGTTTCTCTCTCCCTATATGGGAGAGCAGGAACGCTGTTTTTATGCCCTCATGTTACAATGGAGGAATTGAAAATGAGTGTTAGTGGAAGAAAAAAATACTAAAAATTTTTCAAATATTCTTGTAAAAATCCTGCAATTCCTTTACAATGAAATCAATCAGCATAGAGAGGCAATCCCTTTATTTCTGTCATTATCATATATGGAAAGAGAGGGACTATGATGAATACAGTAGATAACACAAATTACAAAAAGAAGAATATTTTAGCTGCTGTGAGCGGCTTACTTTTGGTTGCATTGATGAGCGGATGTGGTCGTGAAAATACAATATGGATTGGTACCGCAGGTGAGCAGGATGCTGAAATGATATCAAATGTGAATGAGGAAGCATCCTTCTTGCAGAAAGGGGATTCTGAATTCTCACAGGGACAGTCAGAACTGCAACAAGAACAAGCAGCACTTCAACAAGAGCAGTCGGACCTCCAGCGAGAACAGTTGGCGCAGATATTGCCGGAAGGAAAGAACATATGGACAGAGGGGCAGATGTTACCTGACGGACAGCAGATATTGTCAGAGCAAGGGACAGAAGCGAAGGATGAGGCACTGATACGTATCTATGTATGTGGCGCTGTGGTAAATCCGGGAGTGGTATCGGTTCCGGAAGGAAGTCGTGTAGAGGATGCTTTGTTGGAAGCGGGCGGTTTTACATCGGAAGCCATGCGGGAGGCCTGGAATCTGGCAGATTGGGTTTTTGATGGGCAGATGTTGTATTTCCCGGAAGAGGGAGAAGATTTGGATAGTCTGCTATCCGGCGGCTGGCCGGGGTATGGACTTGGAGGCGGCCAGGGGGCAGGTGCGGGCAGGAATACAGGAACCGGTTCTACTGTAAGCGGAGGCCAGAGCGTGGGCATCGGCTCGAACGTGAGCGGAAGCCAGGGCGTGGGCGCGGTTCAGAATGCAGACGGGGGCCAGAATGTGAGCGCAGGTCAAAATCAGGTTTCCGGATTGGTGAATATCAATACGGCGGATGCAGCCGTTCTTGTCACTTTGCCGGGAATCGGCGAGAGCAGGGCGCAGGATATTATTGCCTACCGGGAGAAAAATGGCAGCTTTGCCAACTGCGAGGATATTATGAAGGTATCCGGTATCAAGGCAAGTATTTATGAGAAAATATGTGATAGAATAACAGTTAAGTGAGGGAATATGTTATGGCTTGGAAGAGAGCTTTGGTGGTAGATGATGAGAAGCTGATTGTGAAGGGAATCCGCTTCAGTCTGGAACAGGATGAGATGGAGGTGGATTGTGCATATGATGGGGAGGAAGCCCTGGAATATGCCCGTAACAATCAGTATGATATTATTCTTTTGGATGTGATGCTGCCAAAACTTACCGGTTTTGAAGTATGTCAGCAGATAAGGGAATTTTCTACAGTACCTATCATCATGCTTACTGCAAAGGGTGATGACATGGACAAGATTCTGGGGTTGGAATACGGTGCGGATGACTACATTACCAAGCCTTTTAATATTCTGGAAGTAAAGGCAAGGATCAAGGCCATCATGCGTCGTATGGAACCGAAGCGCATCATGGGTGAAATACCTGCGGCGAAGACCGTAGAATGCGGTGAAATGCGTCTGGACTGCGAGGGGCGGAGAGCTTTTATCTCCGGTAAGGAAATTGGATTGACAGCCAAAGAATTTGAAGTGCTTGAGCTATTGATGTTGAATCCTGACAAGGTGTATAGCCGCGAAAATCTGCTGCAGTTGGTGTGGGGGGTGGACTATCCGGGGGATGTGCGTACAGTGGATGTACATATCAGGCGTCTGAGGGAGAAAATAGAACAAAACCCCAGTGAACCAAGGTATGTGATAACGAAATGGGGGGTCGGATACTACTTCCAGAATAATGTGTAAAGAAGTTCCAGGCAGGCAAACAGGTTCGTAACACATCATCTGATGAGGCGGTGTGTTAGTTGAAGACAGTGTTGTTACGTTAAATCAGAATGTATTACAGAATATAATTGTAGGGATAGAATGATAGGAAAAATAATTTATGAGTTGAAACAGATTCTTTCTTTGCGCAGCTTGCAGGCGCGTATCTTTATCATTGTGTTGGTGGCGGGAATTGTGCCGAGTGTGGTTATGCGATATGGAATTTTGATAAGCTATGAGGAGCGCTCGGTACAGAACCGGATTTCCACCGTCCAGAATCAATTAATGATCATAGGAAATCATCTGATCAGCAATAACTATTTTAATACGAAACCAGATGGCTATAATGGCAGCATGTCGCGGGAGGCGATCGACGCAGAGTTAGATACCATTTCCAATCTGTATGAAGGCCGCGTGATGATTATTAATTCCAGCTTGAAAGTGGTCAGGGATACTTATGGTATCAGCGAGGGCAAAACCATTATTTCTGAAGAGGTGATTCAGTGCTTTCATGGACAGAATATATCTAATTATGACAAGGAACACGGATATATAGAAATGACCACCCCAATTACTGATACAAGCACCAACTCCAATGAGATAGTGGGAGTCATGCTCACCAGTATTTCCAATGATGCCATCGCGGTTACATTGACGGTGCTGGATCGAAAGGCAAGTCTTCTGGGAAATTTGATGTTAGTAGCAACAATAGCAATGGCCATGATTTTATCCTTTGTATTGACACGTCCCTTCAATAGAGTGACGGATGCCATAAATGAGGTAAAGGCAGGTTACAGTAATGAACGAATTTCCGTACCTGATTATGCGGAGACAGTGCATATTGTGGATGCTTTTAACCAATTGCTGGAGCGAATGCGGGCGTTGGATACTTCCAGACAGGAATTTGTGGAGAATGTGTCTCATGAGCTGAAGACGCCTATGGCTGCAATTAAAGTTCTGGCAGATTCCTTGCTTTCACAGCAGGATGCACCGGCGGAACTGTATCGGGAATTTCTTGTGGACATTGCCTCAGAAATAGACCGTGAAAACAGGATTATTACGGATTTATTGGCATTGGTGAAGATGGAGAAGAAAGCGCAGGAATTAAATATTGTATCATTGAATGTCAATGATTTGGTGGAGCTGATTCTGAAGCGTCTTCGTCCGCTGGCCCGGAAAAAGGATGTGGAAGTGGTATTTGAGAGTATGCGTCTCGTGGTGGCGGAAGTGGACGAAGTGAAGATGTCATTGATTATGACAAATCTGGTGGAAAATGCTATCAAATATAACAAGGATCATGGTTGGGTGAGAGTGGAGCTGGATGCGGACTATCAGTATTTTGTTTTCAAGGTCAGTGATTCCGGGCTGGGAATTCCCGCGGAGGCGCTGACACATATTTATGAGAGGTTCTATCGGGTGGATAAGTCCCATTCCAGAGAAATCGGGGGAACAGGACTGGGGCTTGCGATTACCAAAAGTGCAGTGCTGATGCACAGAGGCTCCATCAATGTGACAAGTGTGGAAGGAGAGGGGTCAAGTTTTACTGTAAAAATTCCTTTGACCTGTGTTATAGCTGGCTAAGGCGCTGTCAATGACCGCATATGATTTCATGGACTTCGAGAAAACTAACAAAATGGGAGAGTTGGGAAAATGGAGAAGGGAAAAAGGATATGAGGAAAAAGACATCCGCATGTATTGGAGCAAAAGGAAGTATTCGTTGGATAGCATCTTGCGGAATGGCATACTGTGGGATGTTGATATTTGTTTGTTTGTTGCTTCTGACAGCTTGCGGGCAGGAGGAGATAAGCGGAGAAAATGTTTACCAGGTTTATTATGTGAGTAATTCTGAGACTAAGGTGGAGATGCATCCACATGAATTGACAGCGGATACGTCAAAGGGATTATTGGATGAATTGGTGGAGTGTCTGTCCACAAATCCGGATAAATTGGAATATAAAGCACCATTTGCCATGGGATTTCAGCTATTGCATATGAATCTGGAAGATGGGAAATTGCAGTTAGATGTGGATGCTGCTTACGAGAATTTGCCTGTGACCACAAAAGTATTGGTGCGTGCCGCAATTGTCCGTACCTTGACACAGTTGCCGGAGGTCAGTCTTGTGATGATGACAGTGGAGGGAAATCAGTTGTATGACAATAATGGCAGTACAGTCGGGTGGATGAGTGCGGAACAGTTTATTAACAATGACGGAAATGAAATCAATACCTATGAACTTGCCAGAGTAAAGCTTTATTTTGCAGGAGAGGACGGCACGAATTTAATCGCTGCAACTCGGGAAAAGCATTATTCTACAAGTATGCTTCGGGAACGTTTTGTGGTAGAAGAGTTGATTGCAGGACCCAGCGGACAGATTGAAGGCTTGTATCCATCCATTAATCCTAATACAAAAGTACTCAGTGTTACAACCAGAGATGGCGTTTGTTATGTGAATTTGGATGATAATTTTCTCACAGTTGTAAATAATGTATCTACAGATGTGTCAATTTATTCTATTGTAAATTCTTTGTCAGAGCTGAATAGTATCAATAAAGTGCAGATTCTTATAAACGGAGAAGTGCCGTCATCATTTTCAGCGTCTACTTTTGAACGAAATCTGGATATTGTGACAACGCTGCCCAAGTAGGACAGGATGGAAATAGCGGGATTTTTTGTGTGAATGCTGTGATGGAACGAAATCGGAAATCCGTTCATACACAACACAACTCAGATGTACAGAATGGGTTCTATGAGGGTGTGGCAGTGAAGACAAAAACAAGCGAATTGAAGAAACATCAGAGGATAGGAGGCAGAAGAATGAAAAGGCCTTTATTGGCGGCCGCATTGTGCATTGTTGTAATTGCTGCAATGCGGCTGGAAATGGGAGGGATGGATCGAATACGTCCGGACTGCATCAGTGCGGAAACATTAGAGGCATCTGAGGCATTGCTTGTCACCGGACAGGTATATCAAAAAGATGAGCAATCTGTTTATCTGAAATCTATTATTCTAACTGATTCAAATGCAAATGAAATACATATGATAGAAAATCTGATATGTGAGACAGAAGCAGCAGAGGAATTACCTCTGGGGAGTTGGGTGGCAGTCAGTGGGGTTTTTGCGCCGTTCGCGTATGCGTCCAATCCAGGAGAATTTGATGCGGCTGTTTATTATAGAACATTGGGAATTGGGGGAAAGCTGCGCAAAACGATCATTTTGTCTGCAGGAGAAGGGGAATGGCCGGTGCGGGAAAGTCTATATCAATTAAAATGCCTGTGCAAAAAGCGATTGTATGCAGTATTTTCGGAAAAAGAGGCAGCAATTATGAGTGCATTGCTTCTGGGAGATAAAAAGGAACTGGATAGCGAAGTGAAGGAAATGTATCAAAGAAATGGCATTTTGCATATTTTCAGTATATCGTCATTGCACATTACCATAATTGGTATGGGAATCTATAAACTACTGCGCAAAGCAGGAATACCGATTTTGCCGGCATCTGTGGCTGGCAGCGTACTGCTGATTTTGTATGGCTGTATGACGGGTTTTGGCGTGTCTGCGTGTAGGGCCATTGGGATGTATTTGATCAGGATGTTGGGAGAAGTAGTGGGGAGAACTTATGATTTACTGACAGCGTTGGGGGTCATGGCGGCTGTGATGGTGATAAAGAATCCGTATTATCTGCAAAGCGGTGGATTTCTGCTGTCTTTTACTTCCGTGATGGGGATTGGCGTAGTGTTCCCGGCATTGGTACCGGAGCGATCATGGAGCACAGAGAACAAAATCATGAAAAGCAATTGGCCGCCGGGCATCAAACAATTACAGGCAATTCCCTGGGTGCTGGGAGTTATGTCCATATGTAAGATAAATATGAAGAATTATAAACCGATTCCTGAGAGTAATCAAAAGAATTGGAAGTATCAGTGGAAGAAATCTCTTCGTGGCGCTGTTTTCGCCAGTCTATCCATTACGTTGACCACACTTCCCGTACAATTATGGCTCTATTATGAAATTCCGACTTATTCTGTTTTCTTAAATCTATTAATTATCCCTTTTTTAAAACCTATGATGATAACGGGCATTTTGACATTACTGCCAGGTCTGGGGTGGTTGTCGGGTGTGGTGCATCTCATTCTGAGCGGCTATGAATTATTATGCAACTGTTTCAGCAGACTGCCTTTTCATACTTGGAATCCGGGCTGTCCGAAGCTATGGCAGATTGCAGGTTACTACATATTACTGATGGGAGTGGTGTCTGTCAGGTATTATGAGAAAAAAACGAATGGAAACAGGGACAGAGAAGGGAATGGGAATCGGGACAGAGAATGGAACAAGAATAAGGAAGGGCACGAAGTGCAGACTGGGAATAAGATAGGACAAAGAGAGTGGGACAGAATTATAACATGTATCAGCGCAGTGGTGATTGGTGTTGCTGTTCTTTTGCTGGGTATTCAGTCGGCGAAGACAGACAGTGTCACATTCCTGGATGTGGGGCAGGGGGATTGCATTTTGGTTCGGACGGCTTCGGGCCAGACTTACCTTTTTGACTGCGGAAGCAGCAGCCGCAGCAGTGTTGGAAAATATGTATTGATTCCCTATTTGAAATATTGCGGTATACATGTCATTGATGCCGTATTTCTTTCACATCCGGATACAGATCATGTAAATGGTGCGTTGGAATTGTTTTCATCCGGTGCGGAAAACGGAATTGCGGTGAGACAACTGTTGCTCCCGGCCATTGAGATGGAGGCAAGAGAAGAGCAGTTGGGTAAGCTGCGACAGGCGGCAGAAACAGCGTATGAACAGGGAAGTGATGTTTTGGTGGGGTACTTGTCGGCAGGAGATACATGGGATTGCGGCAGCACAACCTTTACTTGTCTGCATCCTGGCGCGGAATATAGCGGCAGTGAACCCAATGCCTATTCAGAGTGTTTTTATGTGGAATTTTCCCAATGGACACTGCTTTTGACAGGAGATGTGGAAGGAAGAGGCGAGGCGGCACTTTTAGACGAACTGGTGACAAGGAAGATTCAGGAGATCACTGTGCTGAAGGCAGCACATCACGGCTCCCGCAATTCATCCTCTGAGGCATTGCTGCGCCAGGTGTCCCCTAAGCTGACTGTGATTTCCTGCGGCAGAAACAATCGTTATGGTCATCCGCATAAGGAACTCCTGGAACGGTTGGAACAAACCGATACTTATATTATGCAGACAGCGCAATCAGGCGCTATTACAATTACTTACAGCAATGGTAATCTAAAGGTATCTTCCATAATCTCAAAATAACAAAGTATAGTAATCTACACATATCTGGCGGGGCCTTGCATGAAAATCTGAGGATTATTGTGTGCCTGCCTTATGGAACATTGGAGGTTTACACAAACCCACAAGGACGCAGAAAATGATTATTCGGTAAAAGTTGAGAAATGAACGAGGACATAACCTTGTTGCTCAACAATGGAACCTTCTAATGGAAAGCCAGGCATTGTATCACCAAGGGCTCTTGCCTCTGCCAGGATGGAAGGGTCAGTTACCAAAACGAAATCATGTCCATGCATTCGCAGAAAGGCAAGCATTTCTCTGTTGGTATCGTCAAAAGCATCGAATGCCCATTGAATAAAAGGATAGTTTGCTTCCCCAATAAAGCAATAACCATAAGAGCTATGGTATTTTTCCTTTAAATGAGGATCTATCCAATCTGTGACAGCCGATATCAAGCGATACTGCCAGGAACCATAGCCGACATAATAATCTGTCAGCAAAACATGGGGGACATTGTAATGTCCGGTAAAAACCACCGGAATATTGCTGCCATATTCTTTCTCCACTTCATGGGCTGCGGCAAGCAGCACATCTCTTGTATGCTCATATTTTTTCCAATCTGTATAGAAACTTTTGTTCATATAAAACATCTGATTCCATACAAGGATAAATGCGAATGCAATTCCCAGATATTTCCCAATGCGCTTTTGCTTTCCCCATTTACTGATCTGGTAATAACAGAGGAAAATACCCAAGGCGGCAAAGAAAGGAAGGAACTGGCAGGAGCGATATGATGTGGTACGGGCTTCCACAATGGTTAACAGCATTGGCGTTATATACATTCCTATATACAGTACAGGATACCAAAAGGTTTTCCGCTGAAACGCTAAATAAATGGAGAGAATGGCAAGTATTATGATTGCCGTTTCGTATATGGCTATCGGAGGATAACAAACGGCATTTACATGATATACAAGCCAGAATCGCTTCAAAAGCATAATCAGATTTTGGAGTCCTTCTTGACTGCGAAACAATACCAGCATTTCCGATATACTGCGCTTTGCCATCAAACCCACCATATCTTCCAGTCCGAAAAACTTTGTTATCAGGGAAATGGCAAGTTCTCTTAAACACACACAAATCGTACATAACAAGGCACCAATGAACAGATATTTTATAATGCAGGGCGTCTTGAAATCACGCATACCTGTCATGCCGCGCAGAAACAATATCACCAGAATTCCTAGAATATACAGAAGCAGAAAGGATTCACAGCAACCGACAGCCAGCAGCACAAACAGGATACTGCTGCCCCAATATCTTAACGCATTTTTTCCACTGCAATCCATTCCCTTCATAAAAGCCAGCAATGCCAATGCGGCTCCAATATATCCCAAATCTACTCCATTATGGAGATAGTAGATATATACTTCGCTGATGATTGGGTTGGATATAAAGACGCAGGCAAAAATAGTATAACCTGTAATTTCAATACGTTCTCCCAAAAGGCGTTTTAAAAGAACCGAAAATAAAATTGCGGCTATGATCAGACAGAAGACACCTGCCAATTCCGGCAGAAAGGGGACGAATTCTGAAAGACGAAATATTTTGTTGATCAGAAATATAGTCCATCTGCCCATGACAACTGCAAGTCCCTCTGAGAAATAGAGCGATATTGCAGTGTCGTCGATTCCTATGGATGGATGCGTGATTTCAAAACCATAAGCACAGATTCCTGTAAGAAGCAGCACTCCCATATAATATTTTTGTTTTAGAAACCATTTTATATCATTACACAGGTCGCTCATCTTCTTCTCCTTTTCATATGCTGCATTTCTTTCTGCTCATAAAATCTTTCTGCTCATGAAACAAAGACAAAATAAATCATTTACATAATAAACGATATATGAAAAAATCATAGTAAAAGAAAGCCTGTAGGAACAGAAGCAGCCAGTTCACAAAAATTATAGCATAAGGCAGAGAAAAGTAAAAGAATATTTTTGTACCTTGTCCTGCCTCTCCGAACTGTGATTGGCAGCCGTCTGGTATTGGAAAGGAGATTTTATGCGAAGAAAAGATAGAGAAGTGATAGATACAATGAAAATCAAACATATCATAAGCCAGTGTACCTGTTGTAGAATTGGTTTTTATGATAATGGAGAAGTATATATTGTCCCGCTGAACTTTGGATATGAGGCAAAGGACAATACTTTTACTTTTTATTTTCATGGGGCAAAAGAGGGACGAAAGATCGAACTAATCAAAAAAAATCCCATTGTAGGATTTGAAATGGATACAAATTATGCTCTGCAAGGGGCGGAACTTGCCTGCGGCTATTCTGCACGCTTTCAGAGTATCATTGGTAACGGTATTGTCAGCATAGTATCAGAAATCAAGGAAAAGAGGCTGGGGCTTTCGTTGATCATGGAACATAACACAGAGAAGCGGGATTGGAATTTTGATGAAAAAATGGTTAATGCGGTTGCTGTTTTTAAGTTGGAGGTTACAAAAATCAGTTGCAAAGAGCATGAATAGTAGTACAAGCGGTAAACCTGTCTGATTTACCGCTTTTTTGCCCTCTGAAAAACGGTTTCCTCATTGTCCTTAAATGTCAAAACTATTATTTTTACATGTTCATCTGGAGAAAATTTTTTTGCATGAATGTGAAAAAGTTTGTAACGAAATACTGCAAAAATGGATAAAAGGTATAGAAGACACCGGTGAACTTCAGAATGAAAATAGAAGGAGGTGACATATGGATGAAATATATGAAAGATATTCACAAATTGTATTTCATTTTTTGTATGTAAGATGCAGGGAGCGGGAGCTGGCAGAGGATCTGATGCAGGAGACATTTTTAAGGGCATTGGAAGCGATTGATTCTTATAATGCAAGCTGCAAGATATCTACCTGGCTGTGTCAAATTGCAAAACATCTGCTGTACCAACATTGGGAAAAGAACAATCGTGCCAGATTGGAAGAATTGGAAGAAGAACTGGAAGCCTCCAATGATACAGAGCAGCAGGCGATTGCGAGACTTGAACTTATGGATGTGTGGGATAGATTACAGTCTCTTCCTGCGGATATGAAAAAGGTAATAGAGCTGAGAGTGCTGGGTGATCTGTCTTATAAGGAGATTGGAGAGATGCTTGGAAAGAGTGAAAATTGGGCAAGAGTAACGTTTTACCGCGGAAAGGTAATATTGATCAAGGAGGTTTTGCATGGAGAAGATGAAATGTGATATTATTCAGGATTTGATTCCATCGTATGTGGATAAAATATGTTCGGAGGCTACAAGACAATGTGTGGAAGAGCATATTAAAAGCTGCAAAGAATGTCAGCAGATGGTGGTACTCAGCAGGGATCATGTGGCAACAGGAGAAAAATTAGAACAAAAGGAATTGGACGGACTGAAGAAAATAAAACAGATTGGGCAATTGAAAGGAGTGGTCTGTTGCGGATTGATGATATTTCTGATGGTGTGCCTTGGACTGAATTTATTTGTTGTCCAGAAAAATGTTTTATCATATTCCGCACATACAGTCATGTTGATTGCATGTATGGTATTAGTACTATTATCCGGCATGGGTTATACCAGGCGTGTTGCGTCTCATGGAAAGGGGATGGCGGCCAGAGGAAAAGAGGCGGCTGACAACAGGGAGAATTTGCAGGAGGGGAAAATGTCCCGAATGCCGGAATGGGTTATGAGCATTGTATCGTGTTCCATATGTGCGTATATTTTTATACTGAGTATGGGCCTTGCAAGAACAATACTGGATGGAAAAACCAGTTTCTGGGGAAGGGAAATGGAGAGAGTTGGTCCTTTTGTAGATGGACAGATTATTTTAGGATTTGTAATATGTATGGTATTCTTGCTCTATGTTCTCTTCCGTATCCTGAAATATGGAAAAGAGGGGAATTGGCTGTTATGCCTTCTGGTGACGGACAGCTTTTTATTACTTCAGTATGCTCTTTTTCTTAGAACGATGGGTTCGCCTCATGCTATAATACTGTCATTGATATATATAACAGTTGAGACATTATTCATTGGTGCGCTGGGAATTGTATGTAGTATGCTGGTGGCAAATTATTTCAAAAAGAAAGCGCATAGTATTTAATTTGCCGTTATAGTCATGCCGGAAATATAGAATACAGAAAAGGCAGGGCTGCGATAATATTTTTTGCTGGGGAGATGCTATTTAGGGGAAGATTGTCTTGTGAAGAAGGCAAGGTTAGAAGACGATGGTGAAATGAAACAAAGCCATGATCGGAAGGAAAGATATTCCGGTCATGGCTATTTGGACAGGGATGATCCGTTTTAGGAAAAGAAAACTCACCATAATGGAACGCCATGTGTACGGCAAGGCATAGTCCAGTTGAACAAACGGATGCAATTTGCTCCTTGCGGAGAGAGGGCAGGAGGAAATGGAAATATGGGATGTTGTTTATAACACTGACAATATGAGAATCTCTACACTCATCACATCGTTCAGCCGGCCGGTTTTCACGGCTTCCTCTGCTTCTACGCATTTTTCCACCGCCTTGCGCAGTGTTGCGGCTTTGAATTTTGATGCCTGACTGACATATTTGCCTGCAACGAAGGGGGCAACGCCCATTGTAGTTGCGATGGTGCGGTTGTCATAACCTTTTGTTTTTAATTCTTTGGTCTGTAGAAGCATGTTGCATTGTCTTGCAATCAGGAAAAGGATACGCATAGGAGGTTCTTTCAGGGCGAGAAGGTCGTAATATAAGTCAAGCGCCTGCTTTTGCTGCTTTGCGGCGATGGCGTTAATCATATCAAATATGTGGTTGCTGACGCGGGTGGTGCAGATGGTTTCTACATCTTCTGCGGTGATAATCTCCCGATCCATACAATAGCACACCAGTTTTTCCAATTCCATTTGTATATTATCCATATCTGTTCCGGTTTTGGATAAGAGCAGCAGGGCGGTATTTTCGGTGATTTTTTTGCCATCCTTTGCCAGTGCGCCGGCAATCCAGCGTTTCAGGGTATTTTCGTCCTGTATAGTGAACTCTGTGGCATAACCTTTAGATTGTACGGTTTTGTACAGTTTACTGCGTTTGTCAACTTCGCTTTCCGTGAAAATGAAAAAAGTAGTTTCATTGGGAGCGGAGAGGTATTCCGCCATTTTTTCACCGCCGGATTTGAACAGGCCGCTGTCCGTGATGAAAATCACCCGCCGATTGGCCAGGAAGGGCAGAGTCTCAGCCAGATCGATCACTTCGCCCACAGGAAGGTCTTTGCCTTCATAGAAATGCGTGTTCATGGTGTCCCCATCTTCTGAAAGTGCTTTTCGGAGTTTCTCTCTATATTGTCTGCGCAGATATCGTTCTTCACCATAGAGAAGATATACCTGTTTGAAATTTCCTTTTTTGATATCATCATTAATCTGTTTCATATTAACTCCTTGCTTACCTTGACGTACAGTAAATCTTCATTTATTTTCCAAAAAGGAATACGTATCGCCTGTTGTCCGGCATGTGCTTTGCGTTTCAATATTTCGGTAACAAAAAATATCATAAAGAATATCACATAAAGAATATCACATAAAATGAGCATCTACAACCACAAGTTTCTTTTTCAGGGAAAAGAGGGTGTGGTTTTGAGCTGAATTCTTAAGTTTTCTTTTATTGACTATCTGTTGGGAAAGCGTTATGATTAGCGCATAAGGGAGACAGTAAAGCGAAAGGCTGGGGCGCATGAAAAAGGGCGCTGTAATGTAGAGACGGAGCATAAAGTAAGAGGAGAAATGGAAAATGTTTCGCAGGAAGAAGCAGATTGCAGTTATGGAGTATGATAAGGAAAACTGGAGACCGATTTTGAAATGCAGCATATGTAATGGGGAACAGGTAGCGGGTTTTCAGAATATCCACACCAAAGAATTCAGAGAGGAATGCCTGATCCGCAGTCAGGAAGAATTGACGGCATTTAAACAAAAATATGGAATAACAGAGATACCCAAGGAATATTGAACATTGAAAAGGAACGTGCCGCAGGGCGAATGCGGAACTGGAATAAAAAACAGCATTCGCCCATAAGTACCCGGATGAATTTATGGTAACATTACTTTGGGACCATAAATTCATCCCTATTACGTGGGTACATATGGGCGAATGCGGAACTGGAATAGGAGATACAAATGGAAAAATTATTATATTGGATGGTAGAAATGGTTGCAAAAATACATAACCGCCTGTTGAAACTGAATGATGCTTATGAGTATAATTTTTCAGATAAAGAGTTGCATTTTTTGATTATTGGTGCATTGGGGATGGCTATGATATTCGTGGTGCATCCTGTGTTCAAGTGGCTGGTAAAACATAACCATATTATGGTAGTTAGTTGGATATACGTGTTTACAATGATCATTGTTATCACTTTTGCCATTGAAATCGGACAGAGAGTGACGCATACGGGGACAATGGAATTTGCAGACATTATGTTCGGCGTGCTTGGTTTTATCTGCATGTTTTTAGTGTTCTCGGTGATCAGGGGGATTTATCATCTGGTTATAAAGTTTGTGAGTCATAGATTGAGTCATAAGATGTAAACGATGAGGATGCCATAACCTTTACGGACAGTGTGGCTTGCAACATTTTACTTGCGGATAAAAGCGGCAATATGGTGGTGGTCGAATATGTACGCCAACTATCAAAAAATCCTTAAAGCAGAAATCTTTCCTGGGGGAAGAATAGTTTGTGCTGTCAATGGCTTTATTTCTGATGAAATGGAGCCTTATGACGATGCAAATGGGAATGATTATGATTCCCACAAGCGTTATAAGGT
>CAMWLE010000044.1 GCA_947175015.1 uncultured bacterium | reverse complement strand
AGATATTGTAAGGGGTTTAATGGCTTTATTAAAAATCCAACTGTCAAAGACCCGTCTTATGATTACAAGGGGGTAGATTAATGAAATTTTATAATGACTTGCTGTTATAATTGATTGAAATTATTGTCGGTGGTTACTTGCATATGGCAGTATATTCGATTATAATGGGGAAGAGTGTTTCAGTGAGGAAAAGCATTTTGAGGGGGAAATGCGATTACAATGAGACAGTGTATTTCATGGCAGGTATCTGTCAATGGGATTATCATGCTGCAGGTTAGATTACAGAAAGGATGTGCGAAGATGGAATATGTAGAAAGAAAAAGATGGGTATTTTTGGGACTTCCTTTTACGTTTACGAAGTATATCATTAAAGAAGATATGATTACAATGGATGAAGGACTTTTAAAAACAGTGGAGAATGATTGTTATATGTACAAGGTACAGGATGTGGAGCACAGCGCAAGTCTTGGGGAGAAATTATTCGGCCTGGGTACTGTGACTTGTTTTACTGGTGACATTACGCATCCACAGTTGGTATTGAGGCATATTAAGCATTCCAGGGAGATTAAGGATTTTATCCTGAAGCAGTCCGAAGAGGCCAGGTTAAAACGTCGCACTGTGAATATGCTGGATATTGGCGCCAGTGGGGCAGACGATGTATAAGGCAGTGTCAATGCTGCCTTGGTGGCATGGGAGTGAAGTATATGGAATTGGATATGACAAAGGGATCGCCGGCAAAATTGATTGCAAGGTTTATTATCCCGATTATAATAGGCAATATTTTCCAACAGCTCTACAATATGGCGGACACCATTATTGTAGGGCGTTTTGTCGGTGTGACTGCATTGGCGGCAGTGGGAGCCACAGGTTCCGTGGTGTTTTTAATTCTGGGATTCACCCAGGGGTTGACCACCGGTTTCACTGTGATGACCGCCCAGCGGTTTGGCGCCGGTGACAGGGAGGGGATGAAGAAAAGCATCGGCAGTGCAATTATTCTGTCAGTGTTTGTGACAGTATTCATGACTGGTATCAGCATGGCAGGTATGGACACACTGCTTCGCTGGATGAATACCCCAGAAGATATTTTTGCAATGTCCAGACAATATCTGATGGTGATTTGTGCAGGTATTTGCTGCAATGTGTTGTACAATCTGCAGGCAAGTATTTTGCGTGCCATTGGTAATAGTGTAGTGCCGCTGGTGCTCTTATTTATTTCTTCCATAGTCAATATTGTGTTGGACTATGTGCTGATTGTGTATGGCAATATGGGTGTTGAGGGAGCGGCTGCGGCCACTGTGGTTTCTCAGGGACTATCCGGTGTGTTGTGCCTGATTTACATTGTAAGGGCAGTGCCTGCGCTTCATGTGAGCAGAGAACATTTCAGGCTGGAACAGCAGTGTGTGAAAAATCAGCTATCAGTGGGAATTCCCATGGCATTACAGTTTTCGATTACGGCAGTGGGGACCATTTTGGTGCAATCAGCGCTGAACTTGTTGGGATCCATGGCGGTGGCTTCCTATTCGGTATCCTGTAAAGTGGAACAGGTGGTAACGCAGCCTTTTGCGGCAATGGGAGTTACGATGGCTACGTATTGCGCCCAGAACAGGGGGATCAATGATCTAAATCGCATACAAAAGGGCGTAAAGTGGGCGAATATGATGTCTGCTGTCTATGCAGTGGTAATCTATGGAGTGATTTATATAGCACTGCCTTATATTATTCCGCTGTTTGCCAGTGAAGATATTGAGATGATTACCGGGTATGCGAAAATATATATAGGGGTATGCGGTGCGTTCTTTATTCCGTTGGGTATGATCTTCATTTTCAGGAATGCATTGCAGGGCTGCGGTTATGGTTTTATGCCTATGATGGGTGGTGTGGTGGAGTTGGCCAGCCGGAGTGTATTGGCATTTGTAGCGGCCAGGATGATGAGTTATACAGGGGTCTGCCTGGCGAATGTGAGCGCGTGGTTTACTGCCGGTGTGTTTCTGTGGCTGGCTTATCATGTACTGATGAAGCGCATGAAAAAGAGCGGGCAGGATTCATAGCAGATGACTTGTGCGGGGCGCCAAGAAAATGTTCAAATAAAAGGCCGGCGCCGAACCAGAAGGGTGCAAAGTCAAGGCGGATGACACGGTTGATATTCCACGGACTGCGGCCGTAATCCCATGGACAGAGCTGATGCTTTTTCAGCAGCCGGCCGCTGATGTATTCCACGGAGAAAATCAGACTCATATAAGTCAGGCCGCGTACCCAGACAGTTTTCTTCCGAAGCAACCTGCTGATGGGAGCCAGGATAGCAGCGCTGCCATAGATGGGAAACATCCACAGAGAAGTATTGCCCATCAGGGTCAGATCTCTCCGGCGCAGGGCGTCCATGGCAGTAAATATGATTTCCATGCACCAACCTATGAGGCCGCATTTGAGAAAGTTTTTGATAAAGGTAATGATACGGTGTTTCATGAGAATGCTCCTTTTACGGTTCCTTTCCATCAAGTGATTCTAAAAGCATTGGGAAATTATGTGCTTAGGGAAGCAAAAGTATTGGAAACTTAATTTGG
The DNA here is from genome assembly GCA_947175015.1 of uncultured bacterium. Lineage (GTDB taxonomy): Bacteria > Bacillota > Clostridia > Lachnospirales > Lachnospiraceae > Acetatifactor. The sequence goes on along the minus strand of CAMWLE010000044.1, from coordinate 23,663 downwards.
TGATATTAGTATTGCCATAAAGGCAGAAATTATCAGAGTTTTTATATTGGGAGGAGAAACAGATGAAGGAAAGAGAAGTTATGGAGTATATGGAGAAAATCAGCGGTCTGGGCATTGTGCCGGGATTAGACAGTATCCGGGAGCTGTGCAGGCGGCTGGGAGAACCTCAGAAGGAACTGCAGTTTGTGCATATTGTGGGAACGAATGGGAAGGGGTCTGCATCTGCATATATTTCATCAGTTTTGAAGTGGGGAGGATATCGGGTGGGAAAATTTGTCTCGCCGGTTATTTTTGAATATAGGGAGATAATTCAGGTAAATGACCGTATGATCACCAGAGAAGCGCTTGGCAGGAACATGGATCGCATTAAAATGGTTTGTGAAGAGATGGTGGCGGACGGCTTGCCGCATCCCACGCCTTTCGAGATAGAGACAGCGTTGGGATTTCTGTATTTTCAGGAGAAAAAATGTGATATTGTAGTTTTGGAAGCAGGTATGGGAGGGCTGTTGGATGCCACCAATGTGATTGAAAATACCTGTGTGGCTGTGATAGCGTCTATCAGTATGGATCACATGAAATTTCTGGGGGGAACACTGGAAGAAATAGCGGCACAAAAGGCGGGAATATTGAAAAAGGACTGTGCCGTGGTGACTGTGAAGCAGAAGCCGGAAGTGATGGAGGTCATTGAAAGAAGGGCCGAAGCACTGGGGTGTCCGATGACTGTTGCCGATGGGGGAGCGGCCAGGCATGTGCGTTATGGTCTGGAGAAACAGCATTTTGATTATAAAGAATTCAGCAAGCTGGAGATAGCTCTGGCGGGACAGTATCAGATAGAGAATGCGGTATTGGCGTTAGAAGTTATGAATATTCTTGGAGGTAAGGGATTTCCTGTGGAAATGCCAAAGCTGCGGAAGGGGTTCGCGGAAGTGAAATGGCCGGGGCGATTTACGGTGGTCGGCAGGAAGCCTTATTTCATTGTGGATGGCGCGCATAACGAGGATGGGGCAAGGCGTCTGGCGCAGTCAGTGGAATTTTATTTTACAAATCGCAAAATTATCTATATAATGGGGGTATTAAGGGATAAGGAGTATGAGAAGATCATAGCACTGACGCATTCGCTGGCAGATCAGATTATAACGGTCACCACGCCGGAGAATTCCAGGGCATTGCCGGCCTATGAGCTGGCGAAGGAGATTGCTTTGGTGCATCCTGATGTGACAGCGGTTGACAGTTTGGAGGAAGCTGTGGAGATGAGTTATCTGCTGGCGAAGCCTGAGGATGTGATCGTGGCGTTTGGTTCTTTGTCTTTTCTGGGAAGGATGATGAAGATTGTTGAAGAACGGAATCATGGATGAAGATTTTTATTATTATGTCGAATGAGTTCCGGTGATAGATAGAGTAGATAGGATAGTTAGGATAGTTTGTGTGCATGGCAAGAAGGAAAGGAAGCGGAATGATATGGTAGATCAGGATAAAATCAGAGAGGCGGTGAGGCTGCTTCTGGAGGGAATTGGTGAGAAGCCTGAGCGGGAGGGGTTGTTAGGAACGCCGGACAGAGTTGCCAGGATGTATACAGAGATTTTTGCCGGGATGGATGCGGATGTGTCCGAGCCTTTGTCCAAGGTATTTGCAGTGGAGCATAATGAGATGGTTTTGGAAAAGGACATTGGATTTTATTCCATGTGTGAGCATCATATGCTGCCGTTTTATGGGAAAGCGCACATTGCCTATATTCCGGAAGGAAAGGTACTGGGCTTAAGTAAATTGGCCAGGGTGGTGGAGGTCTATGCCAGAAGGCTTCAAATACAGGAGCAGATGACAGGACAGATTGCGGATGCGATTATGACGCATCTTATGCCCCAGGGAGTGATGGCAGTGTTGGAGGCAGAGCATATGTGTATGACCATGCGGGGAATTAAGAAGCCGGGCAGCAGGACGATTACCATTGCCGTAAGAGGTGTTTTTGAGGATAATGCCGCACTGCAGGAAAAAGTGCTCCAAATGATACGGATGGCATAGGGCAGTATTTCAAATGATGCGGATGATGTAAGGAAGTGCTGGAATTAGTACAGATGTTACAAGGAAGGGATGGTGTTTGGGTGCAGAGAATTGACAAGATAATAAAACACAGGGAGTTTCTGGAACATTTACATAAAAATATGGAGATGGAAACGGACAGGCTCTTTTGTCGACATGATCTGACGCACTTTCTGGATGTGGCGCGGATTGGCAGGATTATGAATCTGGAGGAGAAAGTTGGGATAGAAGAGGAATTGCTCTATGGGGCGGCGCTGCTGCATGATATAGGGAAACATATGCAGTATTCTGACAATATTCCCCACGAGAAGGCCAGCGCAGAGTTGGCACCGGCAATTTTAAGAGATTGTGGTTTTGATGAAAAGGAGACAGCAATTATTGTGGAAGCCATTGCCAGCCACAGGGACAGTTCTGTGGCCGAAGAGAAGAGTCTGCGGGGCGTTCTGTATCGTGCGGATAAGGCAAGCCGTCCGTGTTTTTACTGTAAGGCGCAAGAAGATTGCAACTGGAAGGAGGGGCGGAAGAATCAGAGTATTTTGTATTAGTGAGTGAAGAAATAGAGAGGTGTAGTGACGAAGATTACGGCAGCAGGCAGGAAAGTGTAATGACGAAGATTACAGCAGCAGGCAGAGAGGTGTAATGATGAAGATTGGTAATAGAGAGTTTCGAGCAGAAGGCCATACTTATATTATGGGAATCTTGAATGTGACACCGGATTCTTTTTCGGACGGGGGAAAATGGAATGACCGAGACAGGGCACTTGGGCATGTGGAAGAGATGTTGGCGGAAGGCGCGGATATCATTGATATCGGGGGTGAATCTACCCGTCCTGGCTATACGCTTCTGCCGGAAGAAGAGGAAATTGCCAGAGTGGTACCCGTGATAGAAGCGGTGAAGAAGAATTTCGATGTGCCTGTTTCGCTGGATACTTATAAAGCGCAGGTGGCACAGGCAGGCATTTTGGCCGGAGCAGATATGATTAATGATATATGGGGATTGAAATATGACGGCAAGATGGCCGCTGTGGTGGCAGCAAGTGATCTGCCCTGTTGTATCATGCACAATCGAAGAACGACGGAATACCATTCATTTGTAGCAGAGGTGTGTGAGGACCTGGAAGAAAGTATCCGTTTGGCTTCAGAAGCCGGAATAGAACATGGAAAATTGATTTTGGATCCCGGGATTGGATTTGCCAAAAGCTATGAGCAGAATCTGGAGATGATACACAGGTTGGAGGAATTGAAAAAATTAGGCTATCCGCTTCTGCTTGGATGCAGTCGAAAGTCTGTGATTGGTCTGACATTGAATCTGCCAGCGGATCAGAGAGTGGAGGGAACTTTGGCAACTACTGTTCTGGCGGTTATGAAAGGATGTATGTTCGTAAGGGTACATGACATCAAAGAAAATGTACGGGCAGTGAAAATGACGGAAGCTATATTAAATTCCCAGGCATCCGGCTGATTTCTCATAGAGGAAAATCAGGGAGTTTATTTGCTGTTCTGCCGAAGAGGCAGAAGAGTGGATGCAGAACTTTGATTGGAAAGGAAGAATCGGAATGTATTCGGAATGGGCACAAGATGAGATTCATATTGACGGGTTGGAGATATTTGCACACCATGGTGTGTTCCCGGAAGAGACGAGGGAAGGACAGGTGTTCTATGTCAATGCGGTTCTGTATTTGGATACACATGGGGCGGGGAAATCTGACGCACTTGAGAACACAGTGGATTATGGAGAGGTATGTCATTTTATAGATGGCTGGATGCGGGAAAATACTTGTCTGCTTTTGGAGGCGGTGGCCGAGAAGCTCTCTGCTGCTATTTTATTGAAGTATAAGATGCTGGCCGCCTTGCACCTGGAAATTGAGAAGCCCTCTGCACCTATTGGCTTGCCCTTTGAATCAGTATCATTGAAAGTTCACAGGGGATGGCATAAGGCTTATCTGGGGATTGGCTCTAATATGGGGGACAGGCGGAAATTTTTATCCGATGCTGTTGCGGCGTTGGAGGCATATCCTGGAATTGAGGTAAAACAGGTTTCGGAATATATTGTCACGGAACCCTATGGCGGGGTGGAACAGGAAGATTTTTTAAACGGCGCGTTGGAGATAGAGACAATTTTGGGTCCGGAAGAACTGTTGGAGGCTTTGCATGAGATTGAGCATAGGGCGGGGCGGGAAAGGCTTGTTCACTGGGGGCCAAGGACATTGGATTTGGATATTCTGTTTTATGACAGGATATGCTATGAAAGTGATGATTTGGTCATTCCGCATCCTGATTTGGAGAATCGGGTATTTGTCTTGCAGCCTTTGAGCACCATAGCCCCATATTGGCGCCATCCGGCCACAGGGAAAACGATTACGGAACTTTTGCGTTCTTTTCAGTGATTGCCTGCGTCTTTGCAAGAGACACTGCCGCCAATGGCGGCATGACTGGAAGTGCGAAGAAAATAATGTCATCTTTGATAAGAGCTTATCGTAGATGTGGTATCAGGTATTTGCTGGCGGCACCTGCGCAGAAGCCGGTGAAAAGTCCGGTGAGGATGCCGCTGATAAGGAAAAACGGCAGAAAACTGAGGACTCCGGGGGTGGCAGTTATTGCGAATGCTATTGCCAGTTGCCCCATATTGTGGGCGATGCCGCCCATAGCTCCGGTGAGGCAGGATAGTTTTTTCAGCAGCAGTTTCATAGTGAATACCATGACGAACAAGCTGACTATGCCACCTGTGAGACTGTAGATCAGCGATAAAGCCTGGCCAAATAGCAGAGCGGAAAGTAAGATTCTTGCCAATAGTACTGACAGTGCATCCCGAAGAGAATAGTGTTCTAATAGAATAAGTGTTATGATATTTGCAAGTCCCAATTTTATGCCTGGTAGGGGAACCAGGGGAGGAATTGCGCTTTCTATGGCATAGACGGCAAGGGATATGGTGGTAAAAAGCGCCAGAAGGGTCAGTTTTTTCGTGGGCATGGGGAACTCCTTTTGCTTTATTGTTTTGTTAGCAGAGCGGTGCAGTGCTCGAGTGAAGGTGATGTCTGTAGGTCAATGCAGCATTTGTATGAAAGCAATGTCTGTAGGATAATGCAGCGTTTGAGATAAAGTGCTGTTGCTGGCAGAGCAGTGTGTCTGTATGGCCAAGCATTGCCTTAATAGCAGTATCGCGGCGGTTCAATAGGTCAGAATATCCGGTCCGGTGTCGGTATCGGAGGCAGGCCTCAGCCAGATGACGACTTTATTTGGGAGGCAGGTAACAGGGAGTCTGGAGTCACTGATGAAACCCTGTCCCACACAAAGCTTGTCAGGGCAGTTTGCGGAAATAATACCGATACTATTGGGACGAACTTCAATCTCGTTGATGCAGCCATTTTCGCCTTCGAGGGTAAAGGTATAACTCTCTTGTATTTCGGAGAGAGAAAAGCGTTGGATCAATACGCCGGCTTGGTAGATTTCTGCAATATACCCTTGAGGGGCTTCTCGCGGCAGCAACAAGGCAATCAGGCTGCCAAAGAAAAGCAACAAGAGCAGCGCCGAGATCCATATGACATTTCTATTAGTTGTGTGATGTGATGAATTCAAGATGTAACCTCTCTTTGGATGCTGGTTTTAAGCTGAATGGCAGGATAGGTATAGTATATCAAAAAGGATGAATAAAATGAAGTGCTTTTTGAAAAAGTTGATGATTTGTGCTGTGCTTTTGGTGTGTTGTGGCTGTGGTGACAATACAGTGTCAGGTCCCTGGAATTATGTAGATACAGCAATGGGGACAGTGGTACGGCAGGGACTATATTGCAAGGAAGAAGAGACAGCGCAAAAGGTTTCTCAAAATGTTATGTTTTTTTTGGAAGAGTTGGAGCAGGACATGCTTTCCTGGCGGTTGGAGACTTCAGAGGTATATAGGGTGAATGCTTCTTCAGACAGAGGAGAAGGATATCCGCTGTCTGAGGAGTTGGCAGCGCTATTGACAAAGTGTATCACTCTTTCGGAGGCTTCCAAGGGTGCTTTTGATGTTACACTTGGACCTGTGGTACGTCTGTGGAATATTGATCAATGGGTTGCAGGAGCACAGTCAGAAGGTTTTCAGATACCTGCGGCCGGAGAATTGGAACAGGCTTTGAAAATGTGCGGAAGTGAATATGTCAGGTTGGAGGCAGGAGACAACGGCCAGGAGATGGTTTATCTGCGGCCGGGAATGCAGCTTGACTTTGGTGCGGTGGGGAAAGGATTTGCCTTGACAGGAATTCAGGAATTGTTGGAAAACCAGTCGGCAATCACAGGCGCAACAATCTCTGTGGGTGGAAGTGTGCTGACATATGGCAGAAAAACGGATGGTACAAGCTGGAAGGTTGGCATTGTCAATCCCTTTGAACCTTCTTCTTATGTGGGGGTGTTGTCATTGAATGGGCAGTGGTGTGTGTCTACTTCCGGAGACTATGAAAGGTATGTGGAAGTGGATGGACAGCGGTATCATCATATTATAAATCCTGCTACAGGGTATCCTGCTGACAGTGGTGTATGCAGTGTTACCATATTGTCAAAGGATGGCATGCTCAGTGACGGACTTTCTACAGCATGTTTTATTCTTGGCACTGAAAAGGGGAGGGCACTTGCCGAATCTTATGGAGCGGAGGTGCTGTTCATACAGACGGATGGGGAGTTGATTATGTCGGATGGCTTCAAAGAATATTGGACACCGGGCAGGCAGTGATGGAACAGAATGGTATCTGGAATTTATACTGCATAACGCTGACTGGTTCGATCGCATGATTGCATTAGGCAGTATTCAGCGTTATGCAGTATAGAAATGAAACCCGCGGCAGTGGGCAAGGAGGAATAAGTTTGGAAGAAAACGAATATATCCATGTGGATAAACAGACATTAGAAATGATAGACGAGAAGATGCCGCCTGAGGAAGAGCTTCAGAATTTGGCAGAATTTTTCAAGGTATTTGGAGATGGAACACGTCTGAAAATTTTATATGTGTTATTAAGCGCTGAAATGTGTGTATATGATATTGCCACTGTTCTTGGTATGTCTCAATCGGCGATTTCTCACCAACTGCGGATATTGAAGCAGATGGATCTGGTGAAAAATCGCCGTGAGGGTAAGACCATATTCTATTCGCTGGCAGATTCGCATATTGTTACGATTCTCAGCCAGGGGCAGGATCATATTGAAGAATAATGTAATGATGCGATTTATTTTTGAGAAATCGCTTCTTTGGCCGCTGTGAAGATTTCATAACTGTTGCTTCCCAGGCGGGAATGATACATGGTATGATCATCTCCGAATGCCTGGAAATATGTATATTGAGAGGTCATGTTAATATGTGTGTAATTGCCTTCTGCCAATACCCATGAGCTGCTGCCGTCCATGCTCATTACTTTGAGCTGGGGAGTAACAGCATCATTTTTCTGATAATAAATGTAGCCGCTTCCTACATTGAAGCAGTCAACCCTGTCATCCGTTAATTTCTGATCGGTATTTTGGGATAAGGAATATCGGTAGAGCTTGTAATTGTCTGAGATATTCATGTAATACACATAATCTCCTATCACCACAGGATTCCATACGGCGCCTTCCCATAGGATACGGTCTGCATCTGTGGCGGTATTCAACTGATGAAGATAGTGATCCTTATTGCCGCTGTAATAGATCATGCCGTTGACCACACAGGCAGGGTTAATGACATAATCGGCCAATTCTACTTTTTCGGAACTGTCGATTTTCAACTTTAAAAATGTATTCTTGGTACCGCTGGCAGTCATTAAGTACAGGTAATTATCAACCAATTGTCCGGTTGAGATCAGTTCCCTGGATAAAGCGGTATCTTCACTCCCGTTTAATTTACAACGGTTAAAGGACTTTGTACCGGGCAGTTGGGAAAAACCGGTGTTGGAAGCCAGGGTGCCGGTATGAAAATAATAGAGATATTGACCGCCGGCCAGAATATTTCTTGCCTGCATGGAATTCAGGCGGGTGATGTTACTCTCATCCGGAGACATGGTGAAGATGCCTCCATCAGGATAGGCATTGACAAAGTATACCGTACCATCGTATTCACAGAACATTCCTTCATTGTACAGATTACCTGCAGTGTTGCCTACGGTACCTGCAGGGTTCATAGTGACGCGGGCGGACAGCATCGACCAGACCAGGAAGGCAATTACCAGGATGACGGCAAGTACGCCCAAAGTGATTTTCATTGATTTTTTCATAATGATTCTAAATCCTTTCGCACATTCTTTCCTTATATTTTACACCCCTTTTTGCTTGCTATCAAGATGGTTTTGGTATAAGATAGAAAAAAAGAAATGAAAATATAAAAATGAAATTCATCTCAGTGGCAGGGTACTGGGAGGGCAGATTCGGAACTGGAATAAAAAACAGCAGATGCGGAACTGGAATAGGAGAATGAAGATGGATTTGAGTGAATTAAGGGAACAGATTGATGTGATTGATGCTCAGATTGTGGCATTGTATGAACAGCGTATGGATGTCTGCAGGCAGGTGGCGGAGTATAAGATCAACACAGGGAAAAAGGTTTTCGACAGACAGCGTGAGTCGGAGAAACTGGCAAAGGTAGCTGCGTTGACGCATAATGAATTCAACAGTCAGGGCGTGAAAGAGCTGTTTGAACAGATCATGTCCATGAGCAGAAAATTGCAGTATCAATTATTGACGGAAAAGGGAAGTCAGGGAAAGCTGCCGTTTATCGGCGTGGACGAGTTGGATACGAAGAAGGCCAGGGTGGTATTCCAGGGAGCGGAGGGGGCATATTCCCAGGCGGCTATGATGCGGTATTTCGGGGATCAGGTGGATAGTTTTCATGTGGAGACTTTCCGGGATGCTATGGGAGCCATTGAGGAAGGCAGTGCGGATTTCGCAGTGCTTCCCATTGAAAATTCTACTGCAGGAATTGTGAATGAAATCTATGACTTGCTTCAGGAATATGAAAATTATATTGTGGGAGAACAAATCATTCCCATAGAACACTGCCTGTTGGGAGTGCCGGGGGCAGCGTTGGAGGATATCAGGACAGTTTACTCTCACCCGCAATCTCTGATGCAGAGTTCCAAATATCTGGAAAAGTATGATTGGCAGCAGATTAGTATGCAAAATAACGCTTTTGCGGCAAAAAAGGTATCGGACGAACAGGATAAGACACAGGCGGCCATTGCCGGGGAGCATGCGGCACAGGTATATGGATTGCATGTGCTGCAAAGAAAAGTCAATCATTCCGGCACCAATTCCACCAGGTTTATCATAGTGACCAACCAGAAAATATTCAGGAAGGATGCGAAAAAGGTCAGCATATGTTTTGAAATACCTCATGAAAGCGGTTCCCTGTATCATATGCTATCTCATTTTATCTACAATCACTTGAATATGACTAAAATTGAGAGCCGGCCCGTGGAGGACAGGACTTGGGAATATCGTTTCTTTATTGATTTTGAGGGGAATCTGGCGGATAGTGCCGTGAAGAATGCGCTGCGGGGACTGCGGGATGAAGCGCGGAACATGAAGATATTGGGGAATTATTAATATGAGAGAAGCGGAATTGATTGTATACAGGACATTACAGGATGGGGCATTGCTGCATGATATGGCGTGGCTTATGTCCCATTATATGGAAGCGGATTCAGTGAGGATGAATGTTGCAGGCACGATGGATGCTGTGGAAATGACAGGTGCTATGAATGGGGTGGGAACTGCGGAAGCTGCAGTTGCTTCGGAAACTGCAGGACATTGTGCTTTGGCCGGGCGTTCCTGTTCATTGGAAAAAATGCGGAGATTATTTTATGACTGCATTCACAAACTGATAGAATTGGCGGGCACTTATGGATTTCATGGGAACTTGTGGCATTGTTATCTGGCAAACCTTTTGGTAAATCATGAGAACAGTTATAGCTGCAGTTGTGAGATTCGCGGAGAGATTCAGGGCAGTATCAATGAAGCGGTGCTTCATGATATTGTGATCTTCAAGGAATTTTATGATTTTGATTTCGGCCCTATGTGTGAGAAGCTTCAGGTGGGGGAATTCTCTATGATAGAGAACTATGCAGGCTGTTATTATGAGGATTGTGACACTGCGGCCGGACAGGTGGGACAAGCGGTGAGCAAGGTATATAATACCAGAATTTGTGCGCGCATCTGTGAATTGGCTGAGAAATTCTGCCAGGATCATACTCCGAAGGAAATGAAAGATACTCTGACACAGTTTTACAAGGAATATGGTGTGGGCAGATTCGGGCTGCACAAGGCGTTTCGTGTTGTGCGTGAAGCCGTAGACGGGTATGGAACTTATCATGGCAGGGAGGGCTTGCCGGATGGCTGCGGGGCATATTATGGAAGTGATGGCATGCAGGGTGTGCGTATTGAACCTATCCGCAATATAGCGCATGTGAGCCTGGATGACCTGGTGGGATATGAACTGGCGAAGCAGAAGTTAGTGGATAATACGGAAGCTTTTGTGTCCGGAAAAGCAGCGAACAACTGTCTGCTTTACGGAGATGCAGGTACCGGCAAATCTTCCTGTATCAAGGCCATTGCCAACGAATATTATAACAGGGGCCTGCGTATCATTGAGGTCTATAAACATCAGTTCCAGGACTTAAACCAGGTGATTAGCCAGATTAAAAATCGCAATTACAAATTTATTATTTATATGGATGACCTGAGTTTTGAAGAATTTGAAACGGAATATAAATATTTGAAAGCTGTTATTGAAGGCGGTCTGGAAAGAAAGCCGGAAAATGTGTTGATCTATGCAACTTCCAACCGCCGTCATCTGATTCGGGAGAATTACAGCGATAAAGAAGAGATACGACAGGATATGCACACCAGTGATACGGTACAGGAGAAGCTTTCACTGGTATACCGGTTTGGTGTAACCATTTATTTTGGGGCGCCGGACAAGAAACAGTTTCAGGAGATTGTAAAGGCATTGGCAGAGCGCAACGGTATTCATATGCCGGAGAAGGAACTGCTGTTGGAAGCAAATCAATGGGAACTTTCTCATGGAGGCTTGTCAGGACGTACTGCGCAGCAGTTTATTGATCATTTGTTGGGAAAGTGCGCAAAGAAATGATAAGCGGGCATCAGAGGTTGTGTAAACGCTCTCGTTGGACGTTGACAATAGCGCTGAAGCGGCATGAAGGGAAGAAATATTACAGACAGGAGGGCAACGGCAGATGAGTGTCAGGACTTTTGCGGCAATTGATGTGGGAAGCTATGAGCTGACCATGAAAATATTTGAATTTTCGGGCAAAAATAATATGCGGGAAATCGACTGTATCGGCAGGCGCCTGGATCTGGGGTCCGATACGTTTGCAAGGGGTAAGATCAGTAAGGAGAAAATGGATGAACTCTGCAGAACGTTAATAGAATTCTCTGAGATTATGAGCGCCTATAAGGTGGAGAATTATAAGGCATATGGTACCAGCGCCATTCGTGAGACAGAGAATACCACTATTGTGCAGGATCAAATTGCCCAGCGCACAGGGATTAAAGTGGATATTTTAAACAATTCCGAGCAGCGTTTCCTGGATTATAAATCTGTGGCTTCCAAGGGGGAGAGTTTTCGGAAAATTATTGAAGAGAAAACTGCCATTCTGGATATCGGGGGCGGCAGCATTCAACTATCCCTCTTTGACAATGATACATTGGTTTCCACCCAGAACCTACGTCTGGGGGTTTTGCGAATCCAGGACTATCTGAATCGTTTCGCACCGAAAAGCTTCCGAACAGAAAATATGATCAATGAAATGGCCATGGCGCAGTTAGGAACCTATAAAAAGCTTTATCTGAAGGACCGGGAGATTAAGAATCTGATAGTCATAGACGAATATATTTCTCCATGGGTGGTGCGTACCAGGGGCAAAGAGGGCAAATTGGTTCTGGAAGAGGCGGAGTTTGAATCTTTTATGGAAAATCTTCGATCCAAAAGTCCGGCGCAGATGGCGCATTTTATGGATATTCCGGAGGAACAGGTTCCTTTGGTATTTATCAGTGCGGTTCTTACCAAAAATATTGCGGAGTTGATGGGGGCGCAGCGCATTTGGGCGCCAGGTGTTACTCTTTGTGACGGCATTGCCTACGAATATGCGGAGAAAATTAAAATGTTCCGGGGGGAGCATGATTTTGAACAGGATATTGTGGCCTGTGCCATTAATATCAGCAAGCGCTATATGGGGAGTAAGAAGCGCTCTGAGACATTGGAAAATATTACCACCACCATATTTGACAGTATGAAAAAGGTGCATGGCCTTGGCAAGAGGGAACGACTCTATCTTCGGCTGGCGGCAATCCTTTATGACTGCGGTAAATATGTCAGTATGATAAACATCGGAGAGACCTCTTACCAGATTATCATGGCCACGGAAATTATAGGATTGTCCCATTTGGAGCGGGAGATTGTGGCAAACGTGGTGCGTTTTAACCATAGCAAATATATCTATGACTGGCAGCAGGCAGGAGCCGAAGGATTGGACGGGGCTTCGTTTCTGACAGTGGCAAAGCTGACGGCAATTCTGCGGATGGCAAGCGGTATGGACAGAAGTCATAAACAGAAGTTGAAAGGACTGAAGGCGTCGCTGTCAGATAATAAACTGATTCTCACGGTAGATACACAGGAAGATATTACGCTGGAGAAGGGATACTTTGAACGGCGGGGAGAATTTTTCCAGGAAGTGTTCAGCATAGAGCCGGTGTTGAAACAGCGGAAGATATTTTAAGCATAGTAAGGCGCTGCCTGCGGGCAGATCCTAAGAGTATTCAAATATTATCAGGCAAGGGGTGCAATTATGGGTGAAACTAATTTTTATAATTCAAAATACTATACCAATAGGGAAATGAGTTGGCTTTTGTTCGATCATAGAGTGTTGAATGAGGCGAGAGATAAAAGTATTCCCTTATTTGAGAGATTAAAATTCTTGAGCATTACCGCTTCTAATCTGGATGAATTCTTTATGATTCGTGTTGCTTCGCTGAGGGATATGGTGAATGCCAAATATCAGAAGCGGGATATCGCAGGTCTGACCCCGAAGGAGCAGTTGGAACAACTGAATACCGCAATTCATTCCCTGGTGGATTTGCAGTATTCTACGTATAATCGTTCCCTTGTGCCCCAGCTTCGGCAGAACGGGCTGCAGATTATCGGCAGACATGAAGACCTGACGGAGGAAGAAGCTGATTTTGTAGATAAGTATTTTGCGGAGCTTGTATATCCGGTGCTGACACCCATGGCATTGGATTCCTCACGGCCCTTTCCGTTGATACGAAATAAGACGCTGAACATTGCTGCCCTTGTGCATAAGAAGAACAGTAAGGAAGAACTGGAATTTGCCACGGTACAGGTGCCCAATGTGCTCAGTCGTATTGTAGAGCTGCCGGTGGAGGGGAAGGGAAAGAAAATCATTCTGTTGGAGGAAATCATCGAGCGGAACATACAAAAACTCTTCCTGAGCAATGACATAGTGTGTGCGTATCCGTTCCGAATCATGCGGAATGCGGATCTGACCATTGCGGAGGATGAGGCGGCGGATCTGCTGAAGGAAATTGAGAAACAGGTCAAGAAGCGTCAGAGGGGAGAGGCAATTCGGTTGGAAGTAGAGGCAGGCTGTGATAAGCGGCTTTTGAAGATATTGAAAGAAGAGCTGCACATAGAAGAGGAAAATATCTATGCCATTGACGGACCGTTGGACCTGACCGTATTGATGAAAGTGTATGGGCTGGAGGGATTTCAGCATTTGAAGGCGCCTAAATTCACACCCCAACAGGTGCCGCAGTTGCCGGCAGGATGTATGATTTTTAACGAAATTAAGAAAGGCGATATTCTGCTTCATCATCCTTATCAGACCTTTGAGCCAGTGGTGGATTTCATTGCCCAGGCAGCCAGAGATCCGGAGGTGCTTGCAATAAAGCAGACTTTATATCGGGTCAGCGGCAATTCACCTATCATTGCAGCGTTGGAAAAGGCTGCGGACAACGGCAAACAGGTGACGGTTCTGGTGGAGCTGAAGGCACGTTTTGATGAGGAAAATAATATTGTATGGGCGAAAAAGCTGGAAAAAGCGGGTTGTCATGTGATATATGGACTGTTGGGACTGAAGACCCACAGTAAGATTACTCTGGTAGTGCGTAAGGAAGAAGATGGCATTCGCCGTTATGTGCATCTTGGAACAGGTAATTATAATGATGCCACAGCGAAATTGTATACGGATATTGGGTTGTTGACCTGCTCCGAGGCCATTGGAGAGGATGCAACGGCGGTATTCAACATGTTGTCCGGTTATTCCGAACCTCTTGTGTGGAATAAGCTGGTATTGGCGCCTCTGTGGTTAAAGGACAGATTCCTGTATCTGATCGACAGGGAGAAAAAGTATGCCCAGTCCGGCAGACCTGCACATATTATTGCGAAGGTGAATTCTCTCTGTGATCAGGATGTGATTGCGGCGCTGTATGAGGCAAGTGCGGCAGGGGTGAAGATTGACTTGATTGTGCGGGGTATCTGCTGCCTGAGAACAGGTATCAAAGGGGTCAGCGAGAATATTACGGTTCGCTCCATTGTAGGAAATTTTCTGGAGCATAGCAGGATATTTTATTTTGAAAATGATGAGCATTATGAGATCTACTGCAGCAGTGCGGATTGGATGCCTCGTAATCTGGAACGTCGGGTGGAAATCATGTTCCCGGTGGAACGGCCGGAATTGAAGGAGAAATTGCTGCATATTCTGCAGTGCCTGCTGAAGGATAACGTGAAAGCATCGGTGCTTCAGGCAGAAGGGACATATGAGAAGGCGGATAAACGCGGGAAACATATGTATCAGTCTCAGGAGGCATTCTGTAAGGAGGCCATTGCGGAGGCCAAAGAGGCATTGAAAGAGGATACAGCCTCTACCAGAACATTTATTCCTGAAATGCACCATGAGTAAAATGAGGTTCAGGGGGTTGTGCGGAGTCGGTAAAATACACTGGTTTTAATGAAATGAGGGAGGACAGCTATGAAAAAGTATGAATATGTGAATGTCCATATTGGTAAGTTTTGCGGCGCGAAATCAGAAGAACATAGAAATATCATTGATCAATATGCGGCAAAGGGTTATCGTTATGTAGGGTATATTCCTACAAATATCAGTGACTATGGGAAGATAAAGGATATGGATTTGGTCTTTGAAATGGATTGGGAAGATACCGGAAAATAGACGAAGAGAATGGTGGAAAAAGGGTATGAATCAGACAAGAATCGTACTTGCATCGGCATCACCCCGCAGACGGGAATTGCTTGAACAGATTGGGATTGATTTTGAGGTGTTGGTGAGTCATGTGGAAGAAAAGGTGACCGCTGTGGAGCCGGGGCTTGTGGTGGAAGAGTTGTCAAGGCAGAAAGCGGAGGCGGTGCTGGCGGAGTGTAACTATATGGAGGATGTGCTGGTGATTGGCGCAGATACGATAGTGGCGGTGGACGGGCAGATACTTGGGAAGCCTTCTCATGAGAAGGAGGCGATAAGTATGTTGGAAAGGCTTTCCGGCAGTTGCCATGAGGTGTATACTGGGGTAACGCTGTTGTATCGTATGGGGGAGAAGCGTGCTGTACAGGTGCAGCGGCGTATTTTTCATGAGATGACGAAAGTGTGTTTTTATCCTATGTCACCACAGGAGATTTCATGTTATGTGTCTTCGGGAGATTGTATGGATAAAGCGGGCGCTTATGGGATACAGGGTTTGTGTGCCAGATATATCAAAGGAATTGAGGGAGATTATAATAATGTGGTGGGACTGCCGGTTGGCCGGCTTTATCAGGAGATGAGGGAGTTGGTTAAGATATAAAGGAGTAGGGCATGTTATCAAGAAGCAGCCCAGCATATGAAGAAGTCTATCAAGAGTATCAACAAGTATATCAAGAGTATCAAAATGTAAAGGAATGGATTGTAATATGAAGAAGGAAAAGAAAGCAGTGATTTTTGATTTGGACGGAACTCTTTCCGATTCCATACATAGCATAAAGTACTGTACGGATCAGGCGGTAGCACCTTTTGGATATGGCCCTTTTTCCGTGGAGCAGTATTATTATTTTGTGGGAGATGGAGCGGCAAATTTGGTAAAACGGGCACTTATTGCAGGCGGAGATACCAAACTGACCCATTTTGAGGAAGCTTATACATTATATAAAGGAATCTTTCGGGAGAACTGTATGTATCAGGTGCGGCCTTATGAGGGAATCCGTGAATTGCTGGCGGCATTGAAGGAACGTGGGATTCAGATAGCGGTGCTCTCCAATAAACCTCATGCGGAAACAATCAATGTGATAGAGTCGCTTTTCGGTGAAGGATATTTTGACGTGATTCAGGGGCAGATGGAGGATGTAGCTATCAAACCAAGCCCGGAAGGAGCGTTGCAAATTCTGGAAAAACTGCATTTGGGAGCGGAGGATATTCTATATTTAGGGGATACGGCCACGGATATGAAAACAGGTAAAAATACGGGAGCTTTTACCCTGGGAGCTCTGTGGGGATTTCGGGAGCGGAAGGAATTGGAAGAGGGTGGTGCAGACGCATTGATTGCACATCCTATGGAATTGCTGCAGTATGTGTAGAAAATTGTGATGAGCGTTATTGTAGGTGTGCAAGCTCACTTTGTGCAGGCATTCTTACAGCCTTGCACCCATTGTTTGTGTCGCTGTTGGCGTATGTGTTGGTATGTGTTTCAGTGTGTGCTTGTGCCTTGTGAGCGGGCAGAGGGGAGGCAGTATGGAAAGGATGAAGCATGAGGAGGAAATGCAAAAGGATTGGGGAACATTTGAAGAAAAGCAGATACGCATGTATGAGAGAGGGAAAAAACTGGTCTATCTCATTGGAGGAGTGAATATTGTAGATTCTGTCATATCATTTTTTATGAATTATCATTTGATTAGTTTGTGTATTAATATTGCGTTGGCCATTGCTTTGGTGTGCGGAGTAACCTGGGTACGGTATTTCTATGTGGTGACAGGTATTATTAATGTATCGGTGCTGGTTCTTGCTTTGTTTCAAGTGGATTATAGCAGTTTGAACATTTTGGGTCTGGAATGGTTTCAGGTATTGTATTTTGTGGTAAGTATTGTTTATCTTGTTGCTGTTCCTATTATTTTACTGCGGAGTAAAAGTGTGGAAGAGTTTCTGTATCGGCAGAAAAATGGATGATAGAATGGTATTTCTATCATGTATATGGATTGCGGTTTGACAGGATTGGTGAAATGAACGGGAGAAAAAGAATTGAAGGATTGGAGAAAAGAGCAATAACATATTGACATGGGCGTATAATCGTATTATGATGTGGGCATAGGGAAGCTTTGAAAGTGTTTTGAAGTGAAAGGGGGTGGGAAGATGCATCAGTTTGATGAGGAAGTATTGGAATGCTTTTTGGAAAATCAGCAGCAATTGTTTCCTGATAATGTAGCGGAAACGCTGGAGGAGGCAGAGGATTTCCTGGAAGAATGTATGGCGGTGGTTGTGGATTCCGTAGAGGAGGTTGTTGCGTTTTTTGAGGAAGAGGGTATCGATATGGAAGGCGCCATAGGGGATGAAATCCTGGATGCAGATGAAGTATTTGATATTGGTGATGGCAGATACTTGATTGTGGAGGCTTAATAGTTTCCAGGAGATGTCTGTTTCGATGGAGGCTTAATGGTTTTCTGGAAATACCTGTTTCTATGGAGATTCATAGTTTCCAGAAGATACCTGTTCCTTTGGAGATGATTATTTTCTTCCATAAAAAGGGCAGAAGTTTGAAGTAACAAAAAGGTGGGCAGGAAGTTGAATCAGGGCATACTTCCTGCCTTTTTATTGGAATTCTTCTCAGGGATTGGAGGAAGAATTCCGGATGTTTTTCAAATCCTGCAGCACAGAATAGGGAACGAACAATTTGCCATAGCCGACGGCGAGATCCAATCCAGGTTTGTTAGAGCCATGGAAATCACTGCCGCCGCTGATGAGCAGATTGTATTTGGCGGCCAGTGCGCGGATCTGACGTTCTTCTGCTGTGGTATAAGTGCTGTAAATAGCTTCTATTCCTATAAGTCCTGCGTTTTTTAATGTTGCTGTCAGAGTATCTAACCGCTCATCGCTCATATGGTAAAGAATGGGATGGGCCAGAATGGGTATGCCATTTGCGGTTAAGATGAGTTTTACAGCTTGTTCTGGTGTTACTTTTTCGCGAGGGACATAACAGGGGCCATGATCGTCGATATAACGTTCAAATGCTTCTTTCATGCTTTTGATATAGCCGTGACGCAGCATATATTTTGCATAATGTGCTCTGGTGATTACAGCATCAGGAAATTCCGTCAGGAGATCTTCATAAGTCACCTGTATGCCATGTTCTTGGAGTAATCGGCACATTTTGCGGTTCCTGGATTCTCTGGATGCTACAAATTCCTGTAATTGCTTCCGGAATACTTCGTTATGATAGTCGATATATAATCCCACAATATGCACATCTTGCCCCTGATATTCCGTAGAAAATTCAATGCCGGGTATGATTTCCGGAATGAGTGGAAGCCGGGTATCACGCTGTGGTTCTGCATAGGATTCCATATTGTCATGGCCTATGGCATTGGGTTCCATACTGCCAGTGCCTATGTCGAATGAAACTGTTTTGGCTGGATTGCCCAATGCTGTGCCGCTATCTGGTTTTGTGATGGCGCTGGAAGTTGCTTCGTCTGATTCCGGGCTGTTATAGAACGCGGCATTGTCCGGTTCAGCGTCGGAAGCCGGTTTGTCTGGCTCTGAAGAGAGATTTGATGCAGCGGCATCCGAGTTGGATGATAGGGCAGAAGGTATTTTGTTCTGCTTGGACTTCAGACCTTCAGCATAGAAAATGGCTTCCTCCAGTCCGTCTATGGTATCGTGGTCTGTAAGGGCAAAAGCCGCGAGCCCTTTTTCTATGGCATAGTCTACTAACTGTGAGGGAGAGAAGGTACCGTCGGAGCGGTTAGAATGTACATGCAGATCGACAGGAGGCATTATCCCATGGGGAAAGGCCCCATGGGAATCTATTGCTTTATTCATAGTCTTCGTCCTCTTCTTTATGATCTGTGACTGCAGTACGCTTTCTTGCCATCTCATCATTTGCCAGATATTCGTCATAGGTGGTGATTTTGTCGATGATATGACCGTCCGGCAGAATCTCTATGATACGGTTGGCAGTGGTCTGCACAAACTGATGATCGTGGCAGGAGAACAGTGCCACTCCGGGGAACTTAATCAATCCGTTGTTCAAAGCGGTGATGGATTCCATATCCAGATGATTGGTGGGCTCATCCAGCACGAGACAGTTGGCGCCGCTGATCATCATTTTGGACAGCAGACAGCGTACTTTTTCGCCGCCGGAGAGTACTTTTACTTTCTTGACGCCATCTTCACCGGCAAACAACATACGTCCCAGGAAGCCGCGGACATAAGTCACATCTTTTACAGGAGAGTAGCCGGTCAGCCAGTCCACAATAGTCAGGTCGTTATCAAACTCTGCCGTACTGTCCTTGGGGAAGTAAGCCTGGGAAGTGGTGACACCCCATTTGACGGTTCCTTCGTCCGGTTCCAGTTCGCCCATGAGAATCTGGAATAATGTGGTCTTGGCAAGTTCCTGGCTTCCTACGAAAGCTATTTTATCTTCATGTCCCATAATAAAGGAAATATCGTCCAGAATTTTTACACCGTTAATCGTTTTGGACAGATGCTCTACGGTGAGCACTTCGTTTCCGATTTCGCGGTCAGGGCGGAAGTCGATATAAGGGTATTTACGGCTGGAGGGCTTAATTTCATCCAGTTCAATTTTCTCCAAAGCACGTTTCCTGGAAGTGGCCTGTTTGGACTTGGAGGCATTGGCAGAGAACCGGGAGATAAATTCCTGCAGTTCTTTGATTTTTTCCTCCTTTTTCTTGTTAGCTTCCTTCATCTGTCGGATGAGCAACTGGCTGGATTCATACCAGAAATCATAGTTGCCTGCATAAAGCTGGATTTTGCCGTAGTCGATATCGGCAGTGTGAGTACATACCTTATTTAAAAAGTAACGGTCATGGGAGACTACAATAACCGTATTCTCAAAGTCAATGAGGAAATCCTCCAGCCATGCAATGGCATCCAGATCCAGGTGGTTGGTTGGCTCGTCTAACAGCAGAATATCAGGATTGCCGAACAGCGCTTTTGCCAACAGGACTTTTACCTTAATATTGCCATCCAGATCTTTCATGAGGGAATAATGCAATTCCGGAGGGATACCCAAACCATTGAGCAGCATGGCGGCATTGGATTCCGCTTCCCAGCCGTCCATTTCCGCGAATTCACCTTCCAGTTCGCTGGCGCGGATGCCGTCCTCATCGGTGAAATCTTCTTTTGCATAGATGGCATCTTTTTCCTTCATGATCTGATACAGACGTTCATTGCCCATGATAACAGTATCCATAACGATATAGTCATCATATTTGAAATGATCCTGTTCCAGCACAGAGAGCCGCTGTCCAGGCGTGATGGTCACATCGCCCTTGGTGGTTTCCAGTCTGCCATCCAAAATCTTCAGAAACGTAGATTTTCCGGCACCGTTTGCGCCGATCAATCCATAACAATTGCCCTCGGTAAATTTAATGTTTACGTCTTCAAATAATGCTTTTTTCCCAATCCGCAGGGTTACGTTGTTTGCACTTATCATATGATACCTCCCGATTCAATATTTGCGTGTTGAAGAATACTGTTTTGGCATCTGTACAGTTAATGAAAAAAAGTCACGTAAACTATTATACATAAAATTCTTCGTTTTTCAAGGGAAAAGAAGGGAATATTATGGTAAAAACCAAAATGAAAAATGTTGTAATACAATTTTGTGTTTTTATCAAATACTTCTTGACGTTTGTATATTCCTCTGGTAAATTGTAACAATAAGCAGCATATTTGAAAACAAAGTACCAGAGATTATGGTAGGGAAAGGAAACGGACGAATATGAAAAAATGGGTTTATTTGTTTACAGAAGGCAACGCGAATATGCGTGAGCTTTTAGGCGGTAAAGGCGCAAACTTGGCAGAAATGACCAACTTGGGGCTGCCTGTGCCACAGGGTTTTACGATCACCACTGAGGCGTGTACACAGTATTATGAGGATGGCAGGCAGATCAATGATGAAATTCAGGGACAGATCAATGAGTATATCGGTAAAATGGAAGAGATTACCGGCAAGAAATTCGGGGATACCAAGAATCCCTTGCTTGTTTCCGTCCGTTCCGGCGCCAGAGCATCCATGCCTGGCATGATGGATACAATTTTGAATCTGGGATTGAATGAGACAGTGGTGAATACCATTGCGGCGCAGACCGGCAATGAGAGATGGGCATGGGATTGTTATAGAAGATTTATCCAGATGTATTCGGATGTGGTTATGGAGGTTGGCAAGAAGTATTTTGAAGAGCTGATTGACAAGATGAAATCGGAGAGGGGCGTAAAGCAGGATGTTGAGCTGACCGCGGCAGATCTGAAAGAGCTGGCCAATCAGTTTAAGGCAGAATATAAGGCTAAAATCGGTACGGATTTCCCGGATGAGCCCAAGGAGCAGCTAATGGGAGCTATCAAGGCTGTGTTCCGTTCATGGGACAACCCTCGGGCAAATGTATATCGTCGGGACAACGATATTCCATATTCCTGGGGAACCGCTGTCAATGTACAGATGATGGCATTCGGCAACTGGTCCGATGAGTCCGGCACAGGTGTTGCGTTTACCAGAGACCCGGCAACCGGCGAGAAGAAATTGATGGGTGAATTCCTGATGAATGCACAGGGTGAGGATGTGGTGGCAGGTGTCCGCACACCTCAGAAGATCGAAGAAATGGCAAAAGTAATGCCGGAGGTATTTGAGCAGTTTAATACAGTATGCGCTACGCTGGAGAATCATTATAGGGATATGCAGGATATGGAGTTTACCATTGAAAACAGGAAGCTTTATATGCTGCAGACCAGAAACGGTAAGAGAACGGCGCAGGCGGCGCTGAAGATTGCATGTGATCTGGTAGATGAGGGTATGAGGACAGAGGAAGAGGCAGTTGCCATGATTGATCCCCGTAACCTGGATACTCTGCTGCATCCGCAGTTTGATGTGAAGGCGCTGAAGGCAGCAACACCACTTGGGAAGGGACTTGGCGCTTCTCCCGGCGCTGCCTGCGGTAAGGTGGTATTTACGGCGGAAGAGGCGGAAGCATGGGCTGCAAAGGGTGAGAAGGTAGTTCTGGTGCGTCTGGAAACTTCTCCGGAAGATATCACTGGCATGAAGGTTGCGCAGGGAATTCTGACGGTTCGCGGTGGTATGACTTCCCATGCGGCAGTGGTTGCACGTGGTATGGGTACCTGCTGTGTATCGGGCTGCGGTGATATTATCATGGATGAAGCAAATAAGAAGTTTATTCTGGCAGGAAAAGAGTTCAAGGAGGGGGATTTCATCTCCATTGATGGTTCTACCGGTAATATTTACGGAGAGCAGATTCCCACGGTGGATGCAACCATAGCCGGAGAATTCGGCAGAATTATGGCGTGGGCGGACAAGTACAGGAAGCTGAAGGTTCGTACCAATGCAGACACGCCTGCGGATGCGAAAAAGGCCAGGGAGCTTGGAGCGGAAGGTATTGGTCTGTGCCGTACAGAGCATATGTTCTTTGAAGAGAGCAGGATTGCTGCATTCCGTGAGATGATCTGTGCTGACACGGCAGAAGAGAGAGAAGTTGCGCTGGATAAGATACTTCCTTTTCAGCAGGATGATTTCGAGAAGCTGTATGAAGCTTTGGAGGGATATCCGGTAACGATTCGTTTCCTTGATCCGCCTCTTCATGAGTTTGTACCCACTGAGGAAGCTGATATTGAAAAGTTGGCAGAGGCGCAGGGAAAGTCTGTGGAAGAAATCAAGAACATTATTGAAGGGTTGCATGAGTTCAATCCTATGATGGGACACAGAGGATGCCGTCTGGCAGTGACATATCCTGAGATTGCAAGAATGCAGACGAAGGCTGTGATCAGAGCTGCCATCAATGTGCAGAAGGCGCATCCTGATTGGAAGGTAAAGCCTGAGATCATGATTCCGCTGATTTGTGAAGTGAAGGAATTGAAATATGTTAAGAAGACGGTTATGGAGACCGCTGATGCGGAGATTAAGGCAGCAGGCATTTCGTTGGAATATGAGGTGGGTACCATGATCGAGATTCCGAGAGCAGCGCTGACTGCGGATGAGATCGCAGCAGAAGCAGATTTCTTCTGCTTTGGCACTAATGATCTGACCCAGATGACATTTGGTTTCTCAAGGGATGATGCAAGCAAGTTCCTGAATTCATATTATGATGCTAAGATTTTCGAGAATGATCCGTTTGTTAAGCTGGATCAGAGCGGTGTGGGCAGATTGATGGAGACAGCGATTAAGCTCGGAAAACCTGTGAATTCCAAGCTGCATATCGGTATTTGTGGCGAGCATGGCGGTGATCCTTCTTCTGTGGAATTCTGTCATAAGATTGGGCTGGATTATGTATCCTGTTCACCGTTCCGGGTGCCTATAGCAAAACTCGCGGCAGCACAGGCGGCTATTCAGAAATAATGCCATAGGAATTTTGTACGATTTGGCGAAAGTATA